>JBGSWI010000123.1:0-18858 GCA_041752515.1 Leptolyngbyaceae cyanobacterium
ATCGACATCGCCTTTTTCGATGAACCCACCACCAACATGGATCGAATGCGCCGCGATCAACTTGCCGAAGCGATCGCCAACATCAAAACCTTCCGGCAACTGTTTGTCATCAGCCACGACGACACCTTTGAAAAAGTCACCGAAAACATCATTTTGGTGGAGCGAGAAGGGTAAGAAGTTTTGAGTTTTGAATGTTGAGTTCAAAACTAAAAACTAAGAACTAAAAACTTTCTTTTCCTCGCCTCACCACGGGCTGCCAATCATGGTGAAGGGTGCCCAATAGTAGGGATGGTTTAGAACGCGATCACGAGGGGGCAATGTGCCTTCTGGCAATGAAATCGGCGTTTCCTTCGCGCCTTGAATTTGATTGTTGTCAATGGATATTTGTCCTTTAATCATGGTGATTTGGGCTTGCCTGAGGGCTTCGGCTTTAATCGGTGCTGATTGCAACGCTCCATAAAACCGGGCAATCAGCGCGGTGGTTGCCACATCATTGACTGCCCACAGGGTCGCAACGGCAGTTTTCACGCCCGCTTGCACCGCCAGTCCGCCAAAGCCCAGTTCAGCATCGCGATCGCCCAGTGCCGTTGAACAAGCGCTTAGCACCAGCAATTCTACAGGCGGATTATTCCAACCCAGTTGCCGCACCTGATCCATGCGCAGGCGCTCATTCCATAACTGAATAAATGAATTGTTGATGCTGCCCGTTTGAAAATCGGCGTGAGTTGCCAAATGAATAATTCCATAAGGTTGCTGCTGTCGAGCCACTTTCAGGTTTTCGAGAGTGGCAGTTTCGTTCAAATAAGATCTTCCCGCCCAAAGCTGATTCACCAGGGTCGAAATTTCCACGGGCACCGATGGCAAGGGAGATTGTCCATCCGTGCTTTCAGAAATTCCCAGCCCTAACAGCTTTAAGTCTTGAATCTTCTGGAATCGCGTATCCGTCAGGCTAAGACTCGGCATTAAGCCAATGCTATATTTTTCCACCAAAAAGTTTTGCCCATCGTGCAGGGCGGCAACTGGCAGCGATCGCAACCCCGTATCCATCAGGAACACCAGATTGGTGATGTCACGAAGCTGGAGTGGCTCAATCACAGGCGCGATTAGCCAGCCATAAAGCTTTTGTCCCATCTCCAAATAGCGCTTAGTTCGGGTTTTGCGCGGGTCAGAGACTTCCAGCCGAAATGCCTGTGCCAATGCCAGCACTTTGTCACGAGTTGCCGTTGGAATCCGCTTGCGGATCACATCGCCTTTTGCCGTCACGACCAAAATTTCAAGCTGATCGGTGGCGCGATCGCGGCTGACCGCCCTACTCCCCGTCCCGCTCAAAACTGCCCCATCTGCCGCCTTCAAAGATTCCGGCACAAAGCTAATGTACATAAAAGCAGGTTTTGCCCCGGTTTCGCGCTCAATCGTTTGAACAATTTCCTTTTGCTGATCAATGGATTTCGTTGCCGTTTCAGGCAGACCCAAGTAAACCGAAAACGCATCCGTAAAACGCTGTTCAGGAGTGCCGCTCTCAAGTGCAAATTGCGGCGCTGAAGGATTGTCAAATTTGGGGTCGAGGACTCGGCAAGTCGTCAACACGCAGAGGTTGGGAATGTGGGGTTGGGGTGGGCGAACGTCTGAACGGACGTTTAGCGCGATCGCCCCTGGTGCAGACACCGATATGACATCATCCACCGTCACTGAAAACGCATTGCTCAATAAACCGGAAAATCCGGGAGGCGGGACAAACTGCAACGTCGCATCCGGTGAAATAATGGTTCCCAGAACGGCATCGACTCCATTAATGCGGAGAATGGCTCCGGGGGCGATCGCTGCCACCCGAATCACCAAAGGACTGTCAGCATTTAAGTCCGCCGTGACTAACCCCAGAGAGGCAACGGTAAAATTCAAGGGCTGATCAGTCGTTGTGGCAGGTAAAGGCGCGATCGGGTTCAGCGTTGGTGGGGTGTTGCTAAAAGCAATTCGCACATTTCCACTCGCAGACTGAAACGGGCTAGTGGTAAATGGAAAGGTTCCCGAAGTGATTTCTATGCCAGTGGCGATTGTTCCAGTGGCGATCGTTCCAACAGTGCCGTTGCCATTATTAGCTGTCACAATCCCCGCACCAACCCTAAACGGCTGGTTTGCGGCTCCGCCATCGTGCGTAATACTAACCGTACCGCTGGTGCCATTATCGCTAAAACTACCCGCGATAATCGTATTAGACCCATCCACCAACCCGGTTCCCCGAACCTGCCCTCTAGCAGAAATATTTACGGAGCCACCGGTAGAGACATCAAAAGCACTATTCCGAGTGTCAATACTTTGAAAGCTAATATTGCCTCCATTCCTCGCTGTGGTGAGGGTAACGGTATTGCCTGAAACTGGACCCCTAGACCCGACTGCGGCTGTGGATTGAATTGCGCCAACCGAAATAGATCCCGTGGCACTCGTGGCGCTGATCACTCCACCGATTTGGGTCACAGGAACAAGATCTCCGCTGTAGCCATTGCTAATTAAGTCACCTGCTGTAATGTTTTGCGTTGCCTGCAATGTAATATTCCCCCCATTCCCCCCATTTCCAGAAGCCACAGCCGATGTGTTGAGGCTTCCGAGGGAGAGGCTGTTGGCGGCAAAGGTAATGTTTTTCAGAGGGGCAACAATATTCGTTCCACTAGCATTAATCGCTCCTCCCGCTTGAAAAGTAATACTGCCTAAACCCGGTGTAAAGGTGAGGGTTGCGATCGCGGGGTCAAAAGTAATACTATTCGTCGCTTGAATGACAAGATTGGCTAAGGGCTGTAGTTCATTTTGAAAAAGGGTAGTCGGACCTAAATCTGCAAATAGTAACTGTCCTGTAAACCCGCTCGTTCCCGCGCCTGCCTGAATAAAAACGTCAGCCGGATCGAGTACCAGCGTTCCGATGTTGCCTCTAGCCGCCGAAGCATCCACAGAGCCGCGATACTGCAAATTCTCCTTGCCCGACACTTCCACCAAGCCACCATCCCCGCCATTCGCCCCGCCACGAGCCGTAATGATGCCGCCAAACTGGGTTGTTTGGTCTGCCCACACAATCACCCTGCCGCCATTGCCCTGCTGCACCGCATCAGCTTTGAGGATAGAGTCGGCACTAATATAGGTTTGGCTAGCAGCGGGTAAGGTGTTGCCGCCTTGATAATCGCCGCCAACGCGGATGGTGCCGCCCCCGCTGGCTCCCGAAGCATCTAGGTTGGCGCTGACTAGCCCGACTTTGCTGCCCACAATGGTGATAGAAGCTCCGGGGGACGTAGAGGCTTGAGGATCTGCCACAGACACTTGCCCCCTGACGATCGCAGTTCCGGCAGTCGTGGGAATGGTAACCCCAGAATTCGTAAGCTGAACGGAGCCATCGGGGTTGAGGGTCAGCCCAGTGGCGTTGCTGAGGGTGCCACCCGTGAGCAGTTGGGGAAGGGTGGGAGCGGCGGCGGCAACAGAAGGAGAGACCGCAAGCGGCTGAAATTCTAGGTTGAGCAAACTCCCTTGCTGGCTAAGGCGTACCAGCTTTTCTCCAGGAACAGCGGCGATCGTAATGGTGCCGTTTGGGGCGGAAAGGGTGCCCGTGTTGACGACAACGCCGCCCAGTAACGTGAGGCTTTGCCCTGGCTCGACTGCCAAATTTCCGGCATTGACAATAGACCCTGACGCGATCGCCGAAAATGCAAAGCGGTTTGGGTTGCCAGTCAAGCTAGCGTAATCATTCGCACCGATCGCATTCAAGAACGCTCCATTACCAAACCCGATCGCGCTTGCGGTGGTTGCTGTAAACGAACCCGGCACGTTTAGGCGGGCATTCGACCCAAAAATAATTCCAGCCGGGTTTAGCAAAAATAGGTTGGGGGTGCCGCCGCTGACTTGAATCAGCCCATCGATCACCGAAGGACTATTGCCAACCACGCGCCCCAAAATATTTTGCAGTTGGGGATTGGCAAGAAAGTTAGCGATTTGCCCTGGATTGAGTCCAAATTGCTCGAAACTGTGAAACAGGCTAGCGCGATCGCCCGACAAAGTGCCGCCACCAATATCAAAGCGATTGCCATCCGGGGTAATTATCGTATTCGTGCCATCCCCTGCGGGCGCAATTTGCGCCTGAGCTACAGTACTCATGGCTACTGTGACTGGAAACACTGCGAGCAGTGAAATCAGATCAGCTATGACGATCATCGAAACGTAGGAGGGCATACCTTGCCTAACTGCTGTGAATCTTATAACACCTTGGAGTTTATAGTACCCTCTAAAACTCGATGGTGGGTTAGCCCCAAAACCCTAATTAATCTACCCTACTTTTCCATATTAATCGTCGTGCAAGTACGGTTTAGGGGTTCTTTGGCAAAAGCATCTAACCGAACTGACTTTAGCAGGGTGTTCCAACTCTCGAGCAGAGCCGGATCGTTAGGTTGGGTGCAACGCTCTTGTGCCAATGTCGCGATCGCGTCTTGCCAAATGCCAGAAGACGCATAAATCGAAGCGCGATCGCGAGCATGAACAGCCTTTTGCAAAGCGCTGACCAATACATCTGAAGTCTTCACTCGCTGCACAATGCCTTCCACAAAAGGGTTTTTGGCAGGCTGGTCAGAATCACAAATCAGCGCAAACTGCCAGCGATAATCCTTCCCTGGCTCCATGGCAGTCGCCACAGATTTAGGCAACGAATAACTGAATACCCCTGCCCCGCCATCCACTCGAATCAGGGCGCTGTGAATATCTTGATCGCTATTGTCTGTGATTCGCAGTTCTCCCGTCCCAGCACTCGTTTGGGGAATATACCAAAATAGCGTTGGAGTGTCGGATGTGCTGGTGCTAAAACTATCCGTTGGGGATAGCGCTGTCAGTGGCTTTTTGCTAAAAACACAGCCATTGGGGCTACGGGTTCCTGCCCCTTCTCGCCGTCCTGGAATGCCCCGCTTAGGGGGCGTATATTGCTGGGCTAGGGCAACGAGCGGAAAAATTGCGATCGCCGTTCCCACCACTAGCGCGATCGATGCCGTGGTGAATCGTCTACTAAAACCAGGGCGAACCATAAAAATAGTCCTTAAAAACACTTGAGCAGAAACGGAACTCTAGATTGGCATCACAAAATGCTAAAAGTAAATTCAGCGATTTCCTACACAATTCCTGAGAGGTCGGCAAAGGAACTATCTAATTGCGACACCATTCACGGAGAACGACTCATCTTGCTCCATTATGTTCCCTACAATCGACAACGTCCTTCTTGGTTGCACTCAAGCCGCTGCTGACGCTCAGCCAAAACAGTTGCCATAGAACGACCTGTCAGCGCTAGCCGCCGCTCTGCCCAAAAATCATACAAAACATTGGCTAGCCAGCCCACGACAGGAATTTTGGTCATGGCGTAAATCCAGCCCAACCCCAATACCTCATATACACGACGGAACACTTCCACTTTTTGAACTACGGTATCATCCGGTAAAACTGCATGAATTCGCCCCATTGCCGTTTCAAAATCCACGCCGCCATTCGCTTCTGCGGTGTAATCATCGGCAGCGATATCCACAAATGCCACCAGTCCACGACCAGCATCGCGCTTTTGCAAAAAATTGACTTCGCGCATACACAACGGACATTCACCATCGTAAAGCAGCTTGATTTTCCAGCTTACTGAGTTAGCTGAAGCCACGTGGGTGACTTCGGTTGCGTCATAAGACGAAGTATTTGATGAAGCCATAGCGTTCCAACCTATTCCAACAAATGACAAAAAACAATCTATATTTCAATAGTTTAAGAAATATAAATGGCTCGAAACATTCATCGGATGGCTTAATTCTAAAGAAAGCCTGTAATCCTCTTTTTGTTACGCTGAGAGAGCAACTTTATGAGTAGATTTATAAAATTAATTGCTACCGGGTTTTGACTGCGCGTTCGTTGAAGCCTCAACCCTCAGAAGCCTCAACTTTCAAAAGTCTGCCTTAGTTGGGTGGGGCGAAGCCGAAACCCAGGCAGAACGAGTAAACAGTCCCATCTACTTTAATTACTCGTTCGCCATTGAAACGGGGCAGATGATTTTCTGAAAACGATCATACTTTTTGGGTCTGAAACTCAAAGCTCGAAACTAAAGACGGCATTAACCCTGAACTCCTAAACCTCCCATGAACGATCGCTACTCAGATTTAATTAACCGCATCATTGCCGCCACCTTGAAAGGAGAAATTCGCTCTAAAGAGCAAGTGTATGAGATGGTGCAGGCAGAGGTTGACACTGGCACCGGTGAATTGTTTGAGCGCTGCTTGCAGGAACAGGTGGAAGCGGTGCAGGTGCAGTTAAAGTCTGCGGATGAGTTAATCCAGGCTAAGGCAATGCGTAAGCAGCGAGCGTTGAAGACGATTCAAGGGGAGTGGGATCGCTGGCAAAAAAATAATCAAACCAGTTCCGTGTTAACCCAAGTGGTGCGGGCGATCGCGACCCAGCCGCCAGAGGCACGCTTGAGTCAGCTTTTAGATGCGATCGATCCCAATCAGGCTGAAGTATTGACCCGTGAACAACTCGAACAACTGGCTAAGCTGTTGCAACAAGCCGCGAAGGAGCCTAATGTTGCCAAAGACTTTGCGAAGGAGATTGCGAAGGAGATTGCAGACCTTGCCACTGGACTCGATCAAGGGCTGAAAACCTGGCAAGAACTAGAAGTCAATGTGGTGAGTTGGATTTTTGACCAAAACCAGGGTTCCTTAGGGTTTGGTGGATCTGAGCAGAGGGGTCCTTGGAGCAGTTGGGCACAGTCGGTGCGATCGCCGCAGTTGAAAACACTATTTAATGATTTGGCGCAGCAACAATCAGTGACCTCAGCAGGAGTTCCCGCCGCAATGGGTGTTGCAGACTGGGTGGAATGGGCGATCGCTTTGCAGCGGTTGCAGTTGGGCTTAGTCGGTTGGTTTGACAAGCAGCCTTATGATGCCACGGCGGGGAAACGGCTGTCGATCGCCACCTTTCTCACTTTCACCGCCGTTTGGAGCCAGTTATCTCAGCGGTTTAGCGAACTGAGCCAGCCGATTTTGGCGCAGGGCTGTTTTCAAATGGCGCTGCAATCCCTGTATTACTTCGCACAGCAGCCCTATTACCCGCTATATGGCGGTCTATTCGCGGCGCTATCGGGCGAATCGCTGCAAAAGACGCTGGATTATTTAGACCAGCCCCTACGTCAGGTGCCCAATACTGCCAGCAAAGCCAGAATTTTAACGTTGTTGGGGTACTCGCAGCGGGCGTTGGGGCAAGTGGAGCAAGCTTTGAAGCTCCATCAGCAAGCCTTGGACATTGCGCGGGAATCGGGCGATCGCCGGTGTGAAATTGCCAACCTCAATCATCTCAGCCGCGCTTGGGTAATGCAAAGTGAATATAGTTCAGCGATCGACACGAGCCAGCGGGCGCTGATTTTAGCGCGACAAACGGGCGATCGCTTGGGTGAAGCCAATGCCCTCAGTAATTTGGGCAGTACTACAGTGGCGCAAGGTCAGGCAGAAATTACGCTGGATGCCGAGCAATATGAACAGGTTTTAGAGTATTTGCAGCGGGGATTGCGACTGTCTGAGCAGGAGGGCGATGTGCCCAGTCAGGCGCTTTGCACGAATAGTTTGGGCATCGCCCAGGTGATGCTGGAGCAATATTCAGCCGCGATCGCGTCCTTGGAAAAGGGAATGCGGATTGCTCAAGCGATCGGCGACTTATCCCTTCAGGGCTTAAACTGCACCTATCTGGCAGAAGCCCATCGGGGCTTGGGGAACTCTGAAATGGCAATTTACACCGGTTGCTTAGGGATGTATCTGCTGAACCAAATCGGCTCCCGCCAATGGCGACAGCCCGCCGGAATCCTTAGCATTCTCAAGGGTCAACTGGGCGCCGAAGCATTTCAGGCAATTTTGCTAAAGTATCGCCCGCAGTTTTTGCAAATCATTGGAGTAGACGGCTTTGACTACCTGCCAACATTGCTCACTGACTACCGCTCTTTCTAATACCGTTTTGAATTTTGAATTTTGTTCGCGTAGCGTCTCCCAGCAATTCCAAATTCAAAACTCTAAGAGGAGTCAGTGGTCAGAGAGGGGGTTGCATCGGACAGCATAAAGTCAATCAAATGCTGCCAATCAGGCGTTTGCCCTGTTGGGGACGTTGTTGAGGCAGATGTAGAATCCGATTGAAGTACGCGTGATTCATGGCTTGATGAGCATCTCAACTCTCTCTAGAGTGCCACATCCTCCTTATTCTTGAAAAAGGCTATTCAAGTACATCGAAGTACTACCAAGTACGTTTACGAATCTCAATAAAGTCTGAGACTCCTAACTAGCAAGGTTTTTAAGCTTCAGTTTTCCATCGAAAAAGCGCGCCCTTGAGGACTTGAACCCCAGACATCAGGTTTTGGAGACCTGCGTTCTACCAACTGAACTAAGAGCGCAAAAATGCATTGTCTGAGTATAGCTTAGCATTGAAAAATTAGCTTTCAGTCACTCTTACTTAATGAAGACAAAGACTGAAAGCTAACTGTAAAACATTTACAAAGCTCTATCAAACCGTTGCTTCAGGCGAGTTGCCTTACCAATGCGATCGCGCAGGTAGTAAAGCTTGGCACGACGGGCTTTACCTCGACGCAACACCTTAATATTTTCAATCTGAGGAGAATGAATTGGAAAAACGCGCTCTACTCCAATCCCTTGGAAAACCTTACGAACAGTAAGATTTTGGTTAATGCCAGATCCTCGTTTGGCAATGACAACCCCTTCGTAAGGCTGGGTGCGCTCTTTGCCGCCCTCTTGAATAATTACACCGACTTTGACGGTATCACCAACATAGATGATTGGCAGATCCGATTTCATTTGTTCCGCCTCAATTGAGCGGATAATTTCTTGGGCGTGCAGCATAAGTCTAGCCGGTCAAAAACTCACAGTCCTAAACTGTACCTTAATCAGTAGCTAAACGTCTAGCGATTTAAGAATTGATTTTAAGTCAATCTGTGTTGCGCTATTCTATTAGACTGTTTGACTGGTTAACTAGATTGAATCAGTGCGATTTTTTTGTGGAGATCGTTTAGCTTACAACGAGCTTATCAAAACAATGGTATTACTTACAGGAAAAGGTACTCAGCTAGCCAATATCAGCTAGCCAATAATAGTCACACCAACTCCAATCAGCTTGATAACCAATGACCCGTCCCAAAATTATTGTTTTAGATGACGACCCGACAGGCTCTCAAACGGTGCATAGCTGTTTGCTGTTGATGCAGTGGGATGTGGAAACGCTTCGACTGGGTTTGAGGGATGATGCTCCGATATTTTTTGTGCTGACGAACACGCGATCGCTGACTCCTGAAAAAGCGGCTGCCGTGACTCGTGAAGCCTGCCAAAATCTGAAGCACGCGATCGCGCTAGAGAATATTCAAGATTTTTTGGTAGTGAGTCGCTCAGACTCCACCCTGCGCGGACATTATCCAATTGAGACTGATGTGATTGCTTCAGAACTGGGCGCTTTTGATGCTCACTTTCTGACTCCAGCTTTTTTTGAAGGAGGGCGCACGACCCGCGATAGCATTCACTATTTGGAAGTCAATGGCGTAGATATTCCCGTTCACGAAACGGAGTTTGCTCGTGATTCTGTGTTTGGCTACAGCCATAGCTATTTGCCCGATTATGTGGCAGAAAAAACTCAGGGACGCATTCAAGCGGATCAAGTTGAGTGCTTTTTGCTGGCAGAGATTCGGCAGGGCGTATTGGATCGATTGCTGCATTTGCATGACAACCAATGTTGCGTGGTGGATGCAGAGTCCCCAACGGATTTGAACCGATTTGCTGCTGATATTCTTGCAGCGGCGGCTCAAGGAAAACGATTTTTGTTTCGCAGCGCTGCCAGTTTGCTGACGGCGTTGGCGGCTCTGCCTGCCCAAGCGATCGCCCCAGAAGCCATGGGGCAATATGTGCGTCATGGCAAACCGGGCGCGGTGATTGTCGGGTCGCACGTTCAAAAAACCACAGAACAACTCCAGTACTTACTCGAACAGTCAGGAACTGTTGGGGTTGAGGTAGACGTGGCGCAGTTATTGGCACCGGATAAAGAAGCAGCGCGATCGCAGCTTTTAGCTGAAATTCTGGCTCAGACCAACGAAATCTACGCCGAGGGCAACACCTCGGTCGTTTACACCAGTCGGCAAGAACTCTCCTTTGACGATGCCCAAACCCGGCTAGACTTTGGGGAAGCGGTTTCTGAATTGCTGATGGAGATGCTGCGACGCTTGCCCCCTGAGATTGGGTTCTTAATCAGCAAAGGCGGCATCACTTCTAACGACACCCTCAGCACCGGACTAGCCCTGCGATCGACGTGGTTGCTGGGTCAGGTATTCCCCGGTGTTTCCATGGTGCAAACTGCCGCCGATCATCCCCAGTTTCCCAACTTGCCCGTCGTGCTGTTTCCAGGAAACGTGGGCGATAGCACTGCCTTAGCGACTGTTTACCGACGCTTGGCGCACTCCTGAACCTAACGGGCTAGCTCAGCGGTGCCGCAAAACTGGGCATATTTCAAAAAGTTGCTAATTGACTCGGACGCGGAAGCGGACAAAGCCAAAATTGCTGCCTGGGCTATTGGAAACAGTGCCCAGATCATAAATCGCCGCCCCATTCGGGTTTGTTTGAATCGTGCAGGAATTGTTGTTGGGCAGCGGTGCTAAGGGCGCATAGAAGTTGCCACCGGGTAACGATGCCGCACTCCCAAGCTTCAATTCTAAAGACCCAGGAATGAAACTCAGCCCCCCAGGAATCAAGTCGCAAATGTTGGACGAGATCGCCGGAGATGCCCCATCCGACAAAAAGTAAATCGTGTAAGTCACTTCATCATTACTCTGCACTGGCGTAGTGATGGGCACAGCCGTCACACCCACCACTGGAATTTGGGCAAAACCCGCCGCCGTATCATTGCTATCTGTGGGGTCATCAATCACCGCGCCAAAGTCAACCCCCGCTAGCGGGGTTCCATTGCGAATTACGTTAGTAATCCGTTTCACCAGCTTAAAGTCGGGTGTTCCCGCCGCCGCCGCCGCCGATGGGATCGTTGTTTTCACAACTGACTGCGGCACCGGAGCGCCCGCACCCGCTTGGACACGCACCTTACGATCCATAAAGGAAGTGGCAGTAATCGTAGTGGTGTCGGTCAAGATAGTGCCGTCAGGTTGGATGGCACCCGGTGCGGGAGTAACGCACAAGAACAGATCGACAAAGCCCCCACTGGCTGCCAAAATGCCTGTATCCACCTGCCCATCGCCATCGGTGTCGGTCAGCGGCAGGGTGCCTGCCTCATCTCGGAAGAATTGCGCGGTGTAGTTGGGGTTGGTGCCAGTGGGCACCAGGTTCACGATATCGGTTGTAAAAAAGTTGTTTGTGACTCTAAACGGGTGGCAAACCCGCTGACCCACAGGAGTTTCGCGGGTAGTGTCGGTTGTAACCGTAAAGTTTCCGGCGCGAGTGGGTGGGGTATCAAACAGCGGCAGGCGAGCGGGACCCGTATTCGCCTCAAACAAGGTTTGATTGTTGTTGGTGTAGTTATTCACCTGAAATTCCCATGTGCCTGCGTCATTGAATGGGTTTAAACCCGCGATATTGTCTGCACCCGTGTTCAAGTCGTTGCCGCCGCCATTCCAGACCCCTCCCGGTGGAGGACCTTCTGATGCCGTTCCTGGCAGAGTGCCTAAGCCACCCGGAGGGCTAATGTAGTTAACGACACCGCCGCCATCCAGGTCAAAGTTACGGAACGACAGGGTGCCTGTCCCTGGACCGACCAGAGTGAACAGCCTCAAGTTAACTGAAGCCCCAGAGTTTTGCTGAATATTTCCCTGAAACTGTCCAATTAGCAAATTTGTAACGCCCAAAACTTGAATGCGGAAGCCGTTATCGTCATCGTTTAAAGCGACTGTTGGATCTCCGAGGATGGGAAATGCCCCTGTTTCGCTGGTCACCTGATAAATTCCCGGTGTTGTGATGGTGCCCAAGAGATCATTTTGACCATCTGCGGTGGGTAAGCCAACGCCATAAGTCAACGTGCCAATATTTCCCCCGCCTGGAGCCAGCAAGGTGAATCGGGTGGGGTCGCACTCGCCTGCTGCCACACAGACTACAGCGCCAAATCCACCAACAACTGGACCAACAATGATTTCATCGATCGCTCCGTTGCTTTCTCCATCTAAAATGCGGACGGGGATTGCACCGCCTGCGGTGGCTAAATCCGATGGGGTGACGCTGATGAAAAATCGATGGATTCTATCAGTGCTGGCAGAGGTGAGGGTCGTATACCAATCGCCAACCCCTGGAGGGCGTTCGCGCCCGCTCGTTTGAAAGGTTAGAGCGGGGTTGAGGGTTGAGGGGAGTGTCGTCACCTGGGCGATCGCCGCTTGGGGATAAAGGGCTAGAGTAGCCACTAAACTCAGGAAGCCACCTGTGACGCGAGGAAATCGTCGCATCAGATGAACGGATAAAAAATTAGAATATTGCACAACGCTTCTCACACTAAACAAAGATCACTATCAACACATAGCAATCTTTTGAGAGAGTATCATAATTTTTTGGCGGCAAAGCTTCGCCGCACGCTGACTAAGATTTTTTTGGAGAAATCTCCTGAGCAACATGAGTCAGAGGCATGGCATGGCTGAATGATGGCTTAAAGACTTTTAGCGATGCAACCCATCCTTTGCTGATCCCAAACTCAGATTGCAGTAGGTTCAGGTGAAGCACTCTTTAGGGCAGTTGCAGGGAGGGTTGCCGCTGTGCTTGCCGCAAGATGACTGCTGCCATTCCCTGCTGCTGGCACGCTTTTCATCTGTTTCATCAGACTCGCCATTTCTAGGGCGCTCATGGCATAGTTCCAGCCCAGATTGCTTTTGATGCCTGCCCGTTCTAGCGCTTGCTGAAGGGTGTCGGTAGTTAAAACTCCAAATACAACAGGAACGCCAGTTTGGAACCCTACAGCAGCAATCCCTTTGGAGACTTCTGCTGCCACATAGTCAAAATGGGGCGTTTGCCCGCGAATGATCGCTCCTAGGCAGATGATGGCATCATAGCGATCGCTGAGGGCAAGTTGGCGAGCAACAAGCGGCACTTCAAAGCTGCCAGGAACCCAGGCGTAATCGACTTGTGTGCCTTGTGGATCAACATTCACCCCATGTCGCTTAAGGCAATCTTGACAGCCTTCTAACAGCTTGGTGGTGACTAGATCATTAAAGCGACCGATGACGATCGCAAAACGAAAAGAATCGATTTGAGTAAATGTTCCTTCAAAAACTGCCATCGCTGCTCCGGCATAAAAAACCCGTGATCCCTATTATAAGGCTCACGGGTTTTGAATATTCTTATCAACGGTGGTTTGCTGGGATGTGAAACCCTCGAAAGATCGCGTTTTACTTAAATGACCAGGTAGTTCAAAATGCCAACTGCAATCACTAATATTGCCCAAACCCCAGACCCTAAAAAGATTACGCGTCTAGATTGATCCCAGTTTTGAGGCGTTGCCAAGGCAACTGGGGTACCAATGATCATCACAAAAGATAAAAGAACCAATGCTGCAAGCGCAATCTGGAAAATAATTGTCATGTTCGCGTCTCCCGATACGGCAATAGACTAGGCAAGTAGGGCTATCCACTAACCTATCAAAAAAGTGACCCAAAATGTCAGGTATCGAGTGACAGGTATCGAGTGACAGGGAGTGGGTGTCAGGTTTGAGATGTTTGGTGATTATTGGGGATGATTTGATGGCTACGTCGGTTGACACGATTCGGTTTGATACCACGATCGCCCAGGCTCAGCGAATTCTGCGGCACTCCGAATCTGATCTGGTAATTTTGGATGCCGTGGGCGATCGCCTAGGCTCACTGTCTCGTCGGGATGCGGATACTGCTGCTCAGTATGGCTTTAGTCGTGCAGCCGTGATCGGGCACATGACGGTGCAACATCAACGGGGTCAAAACTCTGGCGATGCGCCGCCTTTTCTCTCTTTTTTGCGATCGCGCCTAGCTCCCGATCTGTGGCATCTGTTGACGGTGGCGGCGAACCAGGCAGAGGCGCGGGGATGGCAGCTTTTTTTGGTGGGTGGTGCGGTCAGAGATTTGCTGCTCAATTCACAAAACAATTTGGATAATGGGTTGATTGAAGATATTGATTTGGTGGTAGATGGCGGTGATCAGCCTGCCGATGCGGGGGCGGGGGTGGAATTGGCGCGATCGCTTCAGGCTGAATATCCACAAGCGCGACTAGAAATTCATCTTAAGTTTCAAACGGCAGCCCTGGTGTGGAAAAATGATCCAGTCTTTCAATCTTTGGGAATAGATATTGCCACTGCCCGCACCGAGGTTTATCCTTATCCGGCTGCTAATCCGGTGGTAGAAGCGGGTTCTATTCAGCAAGACTTGTATCGACGAGATTTTACGATTAATGCCTTGGCAATTCGTCTAACGCCATCGAGCGGCGAGGATTTTCTCGATTTTTTTAGCGGCAAGCTCGATTTGCAGACTAAGCAAATTCGGGTACTTCATGCCAACAGTTTTATTGAAGACCCAACCCGGATGTACCGAGCCGTTCGGTTTGCGGTGCGGCTGGGCTTTACGATCGAACCGCAAACTGAGCAGTTAATTCGCTATGCGATCGCCAGTGGCATTTTTCAGCAAATTCGCAATCCTGCCAATCCTAATTTTCGTGCTGCGACCCCTGCTTTGCAAACCCGCCTTAGATCTGAACTAAAATATGTTCTACAAACTTCCTACTGGCTTCCTGCTTTGCATCAGCTAGCGGATTTGGGTGCGCTAACTTGTGTTGATCCCAGCCTGACCGCTGATGCCCCCCTGTGGCGGCAACTGTGGCGGCAACTGCGGCGCGGAGAAACCGCCAGGAGAATGGCGGATGGTGAATGCAGGATGGTGAATCCGAATCCTTTACCTATCTGGCTTTTTCGGTTAGAAATCCTTTTAGCTCACTTGCCGCCTGAGCGTCGAGGAGAGGCTGCAACAGAACTACAGCTTCCTGTGGAAACCCGCGATCGCCTGCAAAATTTAGCGATCGCGGAAGTCAGCGTTGCCAGTGCCCTCTCTGACTGTTTATCACCCAGCCAAAGGGTGAAAGTGCTCAAGGATTATGATTTGCCCATGCTGATATTAGTGGCAATTCGCAGCACTCTGAGCTTACGGAAAATTATTTGGCTCTACTTAACTCAGTGGTCACAGGTCAAATCACCGCTGAATGGCAAGGCTTTGAAAGCTCTGGGATATAAACCTAGTGATCAGTTTAAGCAAATTTTAGAGGCACTCACGACTGCAACCTTAGACGGAGAAATTGGCGATCGCGCCCAAGCCGAAGTATTTTTGCAACAGCATTTCCCTCATCAATAGAGCGTGAGGTCCCAGCAAACAGAACATTGCTACTGAAGTCGAAGCCCGATATCAACTTGGCACCAGCAACGGTGGATCAGTTAATCTAGCCAGGGATAGCGACTATGAATAGTGATCCCCTTCTAGGTTCAACGTAGGATAGTGATACCGTTTTGAGTTTTGTAAGTCCTTCGGACTGACTTTGCCAACCCGTAGCGTCTCCGCAGGAGATGTTTTGAGTTTTGAGTTTTGAGTTTTGAGTTTTGAGTTTTGAATTTTGAATGGTAGGAGCTTTACTCAGCTACGGTTTTAAACTCAGATCTGTCGCATCCTCCGTTTAATTGGTGTTCGCTTGCAGATTGGGACAGATGGTGCGGGCGGCAATCTCGGCAGATGGATAATCTTGCCAGCCTGATAGCAAACCCTGCAACTCCGATCGCAGCAGTTGCAATGCTTCAATTTGCGCGGTGACTTGCTGCACTTTTTTCTGAAGATTTTGCTTCACATCCTCACAGGGAAGTTGCCCTCGGTCATGCACAGCCAATATCTCTCGAATCTCGCGCAAACTTAGACCCAAAGATTGCGATCGCTTAATAAACGCCAATCGCTGCAAAACAGACGCTTCAAACAGTCGATAATTGGATTTTGACCGGCTGACCGTTGGGGTCAATAAATCCTGCTCTTCGTAATACCGAATGGTTTTAATCGGTAGTTCACTCATAGTGGCGACCTCACCAATCTGCAAAGTTTTTTCTGGTGCGAGCCTGATCATTTTTTAGCTCCTCGCTCATGGATTATTTTGATCCTAAAGTCTCTAGTTTACTAGAGGGTCAAGAGGAGGTACGCAGCATGGAGTGAAAACCTCTTCAGTTCTTCCCTTGCAAAAACTCAGAATCTTCTCAAAGATAGCGGCATATCCATCTCAATCTTTGTACAATCCACGTTATGTGAGCCGACCCTTCAGAACTTAACTTCGCATTGAGGTAAACCCATGGATTCTACTCAGCAGAACGTTCAGCCTGTTCCGCCCTTTAATCAGAACAACGAAGAAACTCCCGCGATCGGAGGGGGGTTATCAATCATTGAATATTGGGCAGAACATACGCTCTCGGCTGAAGGTCCCAAATTGTGGAAGACATTGCTGCATCATAGTGCGTGCTTATCTTGCTCGTGGGGCACCGGTGGGCAAAAAGGCGGATTTACCAATGAAGAAGGGGAGAAGCTCCAGCGGTGCATGAAGAGCGTAGAATCGATTTCTGCCGAAATCAAACCGTCTATTCCAATGCAGGTGTTTGAGCAGCGGAGTGTAGATCAACTTCAGCGCTTGACTTCAATGGAGGCGGATCGATTGGGTCGTTTGGGATATCCGATGATTTTGCGAGAAAAAACCTCTTACTACGAGCGAATTTCGTGGGAAGAGGTCTACCAAATCGCTGAGGCGGCGTTTCGCAAACCCCCTGAGCGCGTGGCATCTTATAGTTCTGGGCGCTCCTCAAATGAAGCGGCGTTTCTATTACAGTTGATGATGCGGACTCTCGGCTCTAATAATTTGGCAGATTGCTCCGATCTCTGCCATGCGCCCTCGACTACAGCATTGAATAAGATGTTTGGTACGCGCACCTCGATGGTGAGCCTGGAAAATCTGAAAAAGGCTGATTGCGTAGTGTTAGCGGGTTCAAACCCATCTTATAATCAGCCGCGCCTGATGAATGAATTGATTAAGCTGCGCGATCGCGGCGGCAAAGTGATCGTGATTAATCCAATCATGGAAATTGGCTTGGTCAAGTTTGGCTCTCCAGCGTTTCCAGTTCAATCATTGATTCCGGGGTCTGAGATTGCATCTTTATATCTACAGCCCATTCCCGGTAGCGATACAGCGCTGTTTGTGGGCATTCAAAAGTCTTTAATCGAGCAAGGGTTCGCTCAAGACCACTATCTCCGCAACTATACAGAGGGCTGGGAGGCAGTCGTTGAGCAAGCAAGATTCACTTCCTGGGAAACCCTTACAGCAACCTGTGGCGTGTCTCAACCAGAGATTGAGGCAGCGGCAACGGTGATCGGCACCTCTAAAGCGGTGATCTTTGGCTGGGCAATGGGCATCACCCAGCAGAAAAACAGTGTAGACAACGTTTACAGCATTGCAAATACAGCCCTAATCACAGGAAATGTGGGCAAAGAAGGGGCAGGCGTAATGCCCGTTCGTGGACATTCTAACGTGCAGGGGTTTGGGTCGATGGGGGTGACGGTGGATCTCAAAAAAGAGATTCAGGAAACCCTGGAAGCTTTACTAGGACGATCGCTCAGTTCAGTGAAGGGTTACAATACGCGATCGCTAATCGAAGCGGCGGATGCGGGCAAAGTAGATACACTCATTTGTTTAGGCGGCAACTTGTATGGGGCAAACCCAGACTCAACTCAAGCGAAACGAGCATTAGGCAAGATTGAAACCATCATCTATTTGGCAACAAAGCCCAATATCGGACATTTTCATGGGTTAGCAAAGGTCAATACGATTGTGATTCCAGTCCTCAATCGATTTGAGAATCCTCATAAAACAACGGTCGAATCGGGTAATAATTTTGTCCGCTTCAATGATCCGGGCGACACTCATCTTACCCATGCCGATCTCATTCCTGAAGTGATGTTTTTAACAGAACTGGCGCATCGAATTCATGGCAATGATCCGGTGGATTGGCGCAGGCTGCAAGATACAAAATATGTACGACAACTGATTGCCAAAACCATTCCCGGATTTGAAAAGATGGCGGCGATCGATGAAACAAACGAAGAATTTACTATCAGTGGACGAATTATTACAGAGCCACGCTTTCCAACGTCGTCTGGCAAAGCCACGATGTTTACTACGCCACTCCCAATGCTATCTTTACCGGAATTAAACGATTTTGATGTCCCTGAATCTACTCAAGGAATCGTGGTTGCCTTGATGACAGGACGCAGCTATTCTCAACACAACACGGTCGTATATAAAGTTGATGATCGCTATCGAGGGATGCCGCATCGCAACTGCATTTTGATGAACCGGACTGATGCAGAGCAGGCTGGATTGTATGCACATCAGCGAGTTACGGTAAAAGGGAATGTGGGCAAACTAGAGCAGGTTGAAATAATTTATGGATCGATTCGTCGAGGATCAGCATTGATGTTCTATCCAGAAGTGAATGTGATTTTCCATCCGGAGATAGAGACGCGATCGGGCACTCCAGCCTACAAACGGGTGCCTGTTTTAGTTCACGCATAGTTGAAGTGTCATGTTTGGGCGATCGCTCAATCTAACGTCCTGCTCAGCATAGTGTCATAGCCACGGTGATTCCGACACCTGAAACAGCTAACTAAATAAAAAATCAGGCGTTGCTGAATCAGTCTATGAATTCTGAAATACGCCCTCACCCTAACCCTCTCCCAACGGGCGAGGGAACAAGATTTCTGGCTCTCTTCTCCCTAGGGAGAAGGGCTGGGGATGAGGGCAATTCATATCGCCATTCAGC
>JBGSWI010000124.1:0-21478 GCA_041752515.1 Leptolyngbyaceae cyanobacterium
TCTCTGGGATTGACTAAGTTAAGCTCGTCAATTGGCGCTATGGTGCGGTTGAAAGGTTTAAGCATTGCCGCAAGGATAGTGAATTTTAAAGTCATTCGTGGAACCAAGAATCCCACTGGCTTCAGCCGTGGGAGTGTCAATACTTTGGCTAGTTATACCGTTTTGAGTTTTGAGTTTTGAGTTTTGAGTTTTGTTCGCGTAGCGTCTCTGTAGGAGATATTTTGAGTTTTGAGTTTTGTAAGTCCTTCGGACTGGCTTTGCCAACGCGTAGCGTCTCTGTAGGAGATATTTTGAGTTGCAAGACAAAGAAACATTGCCGCTTCCAGCAGATCATCTGTCGCGTTTCAATTTCAAATTGGTATCAATAATGAGGCGAATTCTGTTATGTCTTCCCAAGAAGGAGAATAGCCAGGAGGAAAAGGATTGTTGCGGCGACTACTATTGCACTGACGGCAGGCAGGACGAAGATTTTCAAGATTGTTCTTGCCACCCCTACTTCTCGGAATCATATGCTCAAAAGTTTGTTCACTTAGTAATAGAGGTTTTCCGCACCACCGGCAGCACGAACCGTATTTCTCACGCACTTGCGGTCTTTTTCTATTTCTTTGCTGTGAATTCATTGCCATTTCTAAACTCCTTTGTGAGTTAGTGAATTGGCAAACTGAGTGTATGCAGACATCGAGGATACACACAAAACTATGCTGCGCTTCTCGATGTCTGTATCCTTAAAATATTTACGCCCACCTAAACTAAATGGAAACAAATACGCTAAGGATTACTTTCGTTTGCCTTTAACAAGCACACTGATCTTCTCAAGTGCCTGTGTAACTTCTAACTTAAAAGATAGAAAATTGTCAAGTGATTCATAACCTGTGGGGAGGAATTTCTTCAAACTCCGAACCCCGTTCGCGTAGCGTCTCCTAAGGAATTACTCCGAACTCCTCTCTTCATCAAAACTTTAATTCATCCCGGTGGGTGAAGGGCGGCTACACAGTTAGAGGGAATCGAAAGGGCTGTAGTTCAGCGAATCTGGAAGGAGTAAGTCGTTGCCCCTCTAGTGGGTTAGAGTTTTGACCATGATGGTTCTTAATGCTGCCCCTTTTGTTGCTATGTCTCTTGCACAGATCATCAAGCGAGTTCTGGGTACGGGTACAATCACTCACGATGATGAAGTATTTTTTCAAAAGGCAATGCTATCTGCAACACCCTTGGATCGTGAAGAGATGGATCAGGTGACCCAGGTTTATGATCGCCTGCAAATGGGACTGCTTAAAGTGGTGGATTAGATCTACCAGCCCACGATGATCTGCCATAAACCAGCCGCGATCGCGCCCGTAGCTATGTGCTGTGGCAATAAAGTCCAAAAAGACTGCCGAGCAATTTTTTGGGTAAGGATTATACTCAACAAGACCGCTACAAGTAACGTCACACCTTGTAAAAACGCAATCACGGCTGGATGGGCGACGAAAATGGGAAGATTTGCCGTTCCCAACCCAAAGGTGGCGAAGGTGACTGGAACTACTCTTCCCGCTTCTGTTAGCCCCAGCTGAAAATAATGGGCGATATTGGCTCCCAAAACAAGTGGTAAGTAGCCTAGGCAAGTTCCAAAAAAGGACGTGGTTTGACGGTGCGATTTGCGAGACGCATTAACTGATGGGCGGCTAGGGCGATCGCTCCGGGAATTAGCAGCGCTACTACAGACGCGCCAGTGTGCCAGCCAAAATGATCAAGATCCAGCGATCGCCCCAAGATCGCTTCAATTTCTGGCAATCTGTGTAATAACACTGCGCCAAACAAGAGAAACAGCAGGCAAATTTCGGCGTAGGCTGGTGTGTGGGTCGTCCATAGCTCAATGCCCGGTGGACGCAGATTTAGCTCCACTGAGCGATGGGGGCAAGCTTTGAGGCAGGTCATGCACAGCACACAATTTCGATTGTCTCCAAGCTGAGCCGGATGGGAATAGAGCGGGCAGCCGTTGGTTTCCTGTCCTTCGCCCTTTTCGGCTCCACCCTTGTAGCATTGATAGGTGGTACAACTGGCGGAACAAATGCCTTGCTGCGCCCGCAGTTCTGTCATCGATAGCTTGGCAAACAATCCATTCATGCCCCCAATTGGGCACAAATAGCGACACCAAAAACGCCGCTCAAACAGGAGGGAAAAGGTGACCGCACCCGCCGTAATCAGCAGCAGCAAACAGCCAGACAGATACGCTGTATTTTCCAGATCCCACAGTTCTTCCCAGAGTAAAATTAGGCTGAACATCCCAAACATAAACCAACCGCCCCACCGTTCTGCTTCTTGACGCGACCACGGCAAGAGTTGACGAGGATAGAGCCACAGCGACAACGTTTGCGCCACTTCGCCGTAAATCATGAAGGGGCACACCGAACACCACAGGCGACCCACAAAGGGGAAGGCGACCAAAATGCCCAGCCACCACCATGCCCAAAAGAAATTGAGGGCAATGTTTTGATCGCGGCTTTGGGGACCCAACATTAGCATCGCCACAACGATCGCAAAAGCGCTGAAGGTAAAGCCATAGTTAAGGCGATCGGGATACCAAGGACTCCGCAAAAATCGTCGCAATTGCGGCGAACCATTCAGCAGATTGAGCCGAAACCGCTTATTTTTAGGACTGGTCGCCCAAAAGACCTCTTCGGTCAGTTCATTGCTGCCGTTGAGTTGAATCACCGCCCGTTCTACTAGGGCTTGCAGTTCCGCCAAATTGCCCGGAAAATCGTAGCCCTGGAGCCGCCGAATTGCCTCAGGGGTAATAGTGGGTTTCGGTACGCCGCGCGATCGACACAATAAGCTGAGGTAATACTCCACTTGGGCAATGATGTCCGCTTTACGCACGCGCAGGGGTGAAAGCTTAATCACGTGCCCGACCAAGCCTTTACGCTCTAAAGCAGGCAACACTCGCTCTGAATTCATCAGAAGTCTGGCTTCAGAGCGGCGCGGGGCAGGAGGGGCTTCTCCTTCGCGGGCAATGGGAGTGTATTCCCCAGTTTCTAGCAGGATGACCAGTTTTTTTTGCAGTTCCAGGTTCAAATCTTGCAGGTTGTTAAGCATAAGGGAACCCGTGCCCAGCCAGTCCAACAGTCCAGGTTTGCCGCCGACTCGCCCAAATAGGTCTGCGCCGTTTGCCTGAAGCGCATCGCAGTTGACTTTAATCAACGGTTCATGGCGATCGCTCGACCCAAAGTGAATCAGCGCCGCTGTATTGTCTTTTTCTAAACCGGGTTCCCCAAAAATTAGCACCGAAGCGCGATTCGTTCCACGATCCCGAAGAGAATCGCCCGATGCCTTGCGAATTTCCTGCCGATGACGCACTGCATAGCGGCTGGTGCCGACAATGCCTCGTTTCACTTTTGGGATGAGATAGGGACGCAGAGCCGCTTGGCGGTCTCGCTCATAGATTAGCTGGGTTGAAACTTGGTCAAGGGCGATCGCCAACTGTCGAGAAAACGTTTGAGAAATTTCAGGATACTGCGCTATCAGTTGTAGAAACTCTTGCCGAGGAATTTTCCACAGCACACACTCCGACAAGGCGGCTACGGTTTGCTCTACGGGTTGATCCAACAGCAATTCCTTCAACGGAAACACAGAGCCAGGTAACAGGCTGACCGTATTGGCAACGCCGGTTTGGCGAGTGCAAGAACTCTCCAACCGTCCCGATCGCAGGATGTAGAAGTCTGTGGGAGCAGAATCTTCTAAAATCAGACGACAGTTTCTCTGCACGGTTTCTACTTGAATTGTCGCCGCGATCGCGCCCAGCACTACTTCTGATGAAGACTCAAATAAAGTATTTCCCCGCAGCCAACTGACCTGTTCTCCTGTCATCCATCTACCTGCCCATTAAAAAACAAAACCCCTCGCTATTTTCTAACCTTGATAATAGAAAAATCAAGAATCAGAGTAGCGAGGGGATTAGTATCAAGCCTTCAACAAGCCACTAAGCGATCGCCCAAGGGCAACAAAGCTGAGGCTTAAGGAGCATAGACTGCGCGACCGTTTGCATTTAGCACGATTGCGCCTTCATCGCCATTGATCACGAATGGAACTGCATCTTTGCCAACCACACGAACGAGCTTAGGACGAGCATACATAGCTTTCCGAACTGCTTCGCCCCAAACCTTGATATCACTACCAATACCATTTGCGTCGGTAATAGGAGTATCAGAAGTAATCGTATCGTTTTTGACAATCTGAACGTCAATGGGCAAACTGAAAGCCGCAGGATGAACAGGAGGGGTAGGCAACGTGTGGGAAGTAGTACCCACAAAAGTTTCTCTAGGCAGAACGCGAGTCACTGCTTTGGGAACTGCAACAGCAGGTAAAGCAACACTTGCAATCAGCCCAGCGGTGCCCAATACAGACAAAATTCTCATATTCATGTGGATCAACTCCTCGCAAAAATTCTTAATTACAATCG
The DNA here is from genome assembly GCA_041752515.1 of Leptolyngbyaceae cyanobacterium. Taxonomy (GTDB): domain Bacteria; phylum Cyanobacteriota; class Cyanobacteriia; order Leptolyngbyales; family Leptolyngbyaceae; genus ULC077BIN1. The sequence goes on from JBGSWI010000124.1 coordinate 4,436, forward strand.
AAAAACAGACAAATTGTCTAGTTTTTGCTTAATCGCTCTCTTATTTCTACACTGTTTTTCGTTTATGGGCTAGACCCTCTTGCTATAAAGCAAAAAAATCATGCCAAAAATCCTTACCAGTCAGTCTGTGCCCGTTCATGAAGAATTCGCCCGTATACTGCATCCGTTTGCTGCGCTAGCTTATCCCAAGCAAATCGGCGCTCCAAATCTTCGTAAGCATTTTGGGTTAGCCATTGACCATACTCTGGGTTGCGTAAAACTTCCAAAATGCCCCAGGCTAAAGATTGGGGATCGTTGGTGTAAGTTACTAGCCCCGTTTTGCCATGACGAACGATTTCTGGAAATCCGCCCGTATCGGATACGACTACCGGCACGCGAGCGGCAAAGTTTTCTAATACAACAATGCCAAAGGGTTCATACAAGCTCGGAAAAACAGCACAATCTGCAACCATGCGAAATTTGTTTAAGTCTTCGTCGGACATGAATCCTGTGAAGTAGCATTGGTGCCAAATATCATTGTCTGCGGCTTGACGCTTTAAGTCGTCTACTTTACCGCTGCCGATTAGAACAAATTTCACGCGATCGCCGGATACTCGGTTCACCGTAGGAACAGCGTTTAACAAGACGGACACCCCCTTCTCATAGGTCATCCGCCCCACGTAATACACAATTTTTTCGTGGTCTCCTGCAAATAAACGACGAAATTCTTGAACATCGAAAGGGTGGAGATGGCGCTTACTTTCTAAGTGGATGCCGTTGTAGACCACATCAATTTTGTCCCAAGGTACGCCTAGCGCTCGTTCTACTTCCAATCTCATATAGTTGGTGCAGACAATCACTCGCCATGCTTCATGGGCAAGGTCGGCTTCTTTGCGGTTGATGTAACGCTGTTGCTCTGAATGAATCCCATTGCAGCGACCATATTCTGTGGCGTGAATGGTGGCAACCAGCGGCAACTTGAAGGCTTGTTTAAGCGCGATCGCGGCATCTCCCACCAGCCAATCATGGGCATGAATTAGGTCAAATGAACCTTCTTCTAGCAGCAGCTTGCCGCCCTGCTGCCCCATGCTCTGGTTCATATTGCCAACCCAATGAAAAAAGTCGTGGCTAGAAGCCACCGCAACCCGATGGATGTGAATCCCATCCACAATTTCATATCGGGGAGCTTGACCAAACTCAATCGTGATCAGATGGACTTCGTGCCCCCGCTTTACGACCTCTGGGTAAAGCTCTGCCACGTGTCGAGCAATTCCCCCCACAATCCGAGGCGGAAATTCCCAGGCGAGAATTAGAACCTTCATCATCACCTATCTGGACATTGGACTTATCTTACTCAACTTTTCCCATCCGATTCATTCCCTTTACGGTTTAGTCACATTCAAGGGAAGCGAGGATCGATTGAGTGTTGCTGAAGATTGAGTGTTAACGAGATTCATTAAGCCCCTGACTGAGGATGGCTCTGTCGGCGATCGCTCCCCTTAGAATAAGAAGTGCATTCTTAGTCTTTCGTTGATCCCCATGACTCATTCCACCGATGTGAAAACTCTGGCAAGTCTGATGGCAGCCGATTTCAGCAATCAGGCACAGGCATTTGAAAACCCTCCCTTTTTTGCCCATATTCGGGTTTGTATCCGCCCTTTACCTTTAGAGCTACTCTCTGGAGTGAGTTTGTTTTTAGAACAAGCCTATGACTATGCCCTGAACCAGCCCTATCGACTGCGAATTTTAAAGCTGATCGCCCAGGCAGATCACATCGAAATTGAACACTACACCCTGCGAGACGGGCAAGATTTTTTTGGCGCATCCCGTGACCTACAACGACTGCAAACTCTGCCCGCTGAACGGCTGGAGATGATGCCGGGATGTAATATGCGGGTGGAATGGACGGGGCATAGCTTTAAGGGACAAGTGCAACCGGGCAAAGCCTGCATTGTTGTGCGTGATGGAAAAAACACTTATCTAGATAACGAGTTTGAAATTGATAGTGAAAAATTTATTAGCCACGATCGCGGGCGTGATCCCGAAACGGATGAACACGTGTGGGGATCGCTGGCAGGTCCGTTTGAGTTTGTCCGGCGGGCAAGTTTTGCAGACGAAGTAAAGGGATAGCCATGGATGATTTGCTACTGCGCCAGTGCCGCTTATTGCAAGCGGATGGAACGATTACAGAGGTTGATATTGCGATTCAAAATGGTGTGATTGCGGCGATCGCGCCTGAACTTCCTACCGACGCAACACTTGTTTTGGAAATTCAACATCAACTCGTCAGTCCGCCCTTTGTTGAATCTCATATTCACTTAGACTCGGCGCTTACCGTGGGGCAACCCCAATGGAATCAGAGCGGCACGTTATTTGAAGGTATCGAAATTTGGCGATCGCGCAAACAAACCCTTTCACTGGAAGAGGTGAAAAATCGCGCGATCGCCACCCTAAAACAGCAGGCAATTCAAGGCGTATTATTCGTTCGCAGCCATGCCGATGTCAGTGAACCCAGCCTAACCGCCCTCCAAGCCCTTTTGGAAGTGCGGGAGGAAGTCAAAGACTGGATCACGCTGCAAGTCGTGGCGTTCCCTCAAGATGGCATCTACGGCAACGCCCAAAATGATCGGCTGATGGAGCAAGCGATGGAAATGGGTGCCGATGTGGTGGGCGGGATTCCCCATTACGAACTGACTCGCGAAGATGGAGTTAAATCCGTTCATCGAATTTTTGAACTGGCACAACGATACGATCGCCTGATTGATATTCACTGTGATGAAATTGACGACGAGCAATCCCGCTTTTTGGAAGTGGTTGCCGCCTGTGCCATTCGGAGCGATTGGGGATCACGAGTCACCGCCAGTCACACTACCGCCTTTGGCTCTTACAACAACGCCTATGCCTCTAAACTACTGGGATTTTTGCGCCGCACCCCAATTAATTTCATCGCCAATCCTTTGATTAATATCACTCTCCAAGGACGCGCCGACACTTACCCCAAACGGCGAGGGGTCACCCGCGTCAAAGAACTATGGCAGCAAGGAACCAACGTGAGCTTCGGGCATGACTGCATTCAAGATCCGTGGTATCCGTTGGGCACGGGCAATATGCTAGAAGTTGCCTCCATGGGGCTGCATATCTGCCAAATGACGGGCAAGGCTGAAATTGATGCCTGCTACAACATGGTCACTTGGAATGGGGCAACCACGCTCAACCTCCAAGATGGCTACGGAATTGCAGTGGGCAAACCCGCCAACCTAATTGTGCTGGATGCTTGCGATCGCTATGATGCCATCCGTCGCCGTGCGATCGCGCGATATGTCATCTCTCAGGGCAAGCTGCTAGCCCATACCGGACTTCCGCGTACCAACTGGCACGGAAAAGAGTGCTGAGTCCTGCAAGACGCTTTTAGACTGTGCCTGCGGTCAAGATTTGGGTTGCGGTCAGGGTCAGACGAGGAAATGCGGAAGAGGCGATCTGCCTGCCCCCTGTGAATTTCTGTTCCTGGTAGCTCTGCTCCCTGAGCGTTAACATCAGCACCGCGGCGCGTGATGGGTGTTGGGTAGGAGAGAAGAGCATCGCTGCCCCTCTCCCCCCGCAGAACCGGACTTGATAGTTTCCTCTCATCCGGCTCAAGCCTCCTGCAACTCAGACGATGCTTTTGTTGTAGCATGCACTTGCTGATGACAGGCAGCATGGAGCAGCACGAGATTTTCCTCGCCATCTCCCCCACCTAGCCCGACCGGGCGTAGATGATGAGCATGAATTTCCTCACCATTGACCAGTAGTTCCCCACATACCGGACAGTGCCACTGTTGGCTTTGAGCCAGACGGTAATATTTGGAGCCTTTGCTCCAATAGAGTTTACCCTGTCGGAGTTGGCGCTGTTGCCAGTAAGCGTGTAACTGAGGATCATCGGGAGAGGCAGTGCCTCTGACCTTAATATGTCGCTCAATCGGTAGAGAGTCTAAGCGAAACAGAGCAATTGACTTTTCGGAGCCAGAGCGGGTTTGAACCGTCGCTGCAAACACCCAATGCCGATAGTCCAAGCTACGGAAATAACGGTTTGCGACCCAAGTTTTGGATTTGTTGGGATGCCGTCTGAGACACCACCGCCAAATCGCTCTCCAGATCTGGTCATCCATGTGATTAAAGACTCGCTTACTCACGCCATGACGGTAGTAGCGCCCCCAACCCTGCAAAATTGGATTGAGGAATCGAATGACCAGAGCAGGCTGGGTATGCAGATGGGCTTTGAGCCAGCCTCTGACCGCTTGCAGTTTGGCATTCACCTTCTCTGCTTGCGGCGTAATCAAGCATTTGCCCTGCCGCGATTGGATGTGAAACCCCAAGAAATCAAACCCTTCATCTTTATGAACGATGCGAGTTTTCTCTCTGTTGAGGCACAATCCCCGCGCTTGCAACCAATCCTCAAGGATGGGCACCACCGCTTCTAAGGATTCCTTGCTGCGGGCAGTCACCAGGAAGTCATCCGCATAGCGGATAAAGCCATACCGACTGACCTTGCGCTTGCCCAAGTGACCCGCTCGTCCCATTTCGGTACGAGCATAAGTCGTGATGTCATGGAACTGACTCAAGAGTTTGTCCATGCCATCAAGGGCAATGTTTGCCAGCAGCGGTGAAATCACTCCGCCTTGCGGGGTTCCTGCGGGGGTCGCATGAAACCCCTCTGCTTCTACATAGCCTGCTTTCAACCATTGCCGAATCAATTCTCGTCCAGGGCATTGCCCAATGGCTTCGAGAATAAACTCATGGCTGATGGTATCAAACGCACTTTGGATGTCAGCATCGAGCACCCAACTGTCATGCCCTTTGTTCAGGCGAATCCAGGTTTGGTCAATCGCATCTTGGCAACTGCGTCCGGGGCGAAACCCATAGCTATTTGCCTCAAAACGTGCTTCCCAACTCGGTTCTAGGGCATTCTTGACCTGAGTTTGTGCCACTCGGTCTCGAACACAAGGAATTCCCAGCGGGCGTTGTTTGCCGTTCGCTTTCGGGATATAAATCCGTTTGGCGGGGCGCACTTGCCATAGGCAGGCGGCTTGCATCTGGTTTACCATCTGCACCCGTTGTGCGGGAGTCAGGATGGTTTGCCCGTCGATGCCTGCCGTTTTCCGTCCAGGATTGAGTTGGCTCACTCGTCGCACTGACCATAACAAGTTGGCGTAGCTACGGAGCATCAGTTTCATCAGGCTTCTCACCCGATTCCACTGCTTCATTTGAGTTGCCTGATAAATTCGCCGTCTCAGGTTCCGCACTCGCTTGTTGACGGTCTTCCATGGGATGGTTGTCCAGTCTTCAAGGACTGTCGTTGCTCCGATGTCGTTGCCGACTCTATCTTTCACACCGATTGGGTTCCTTTACATTGATTGACCAGTAGAGACCATCTGGAAGTAGGCAACCTTTCGGTCTGGGGCAAAGTTTGAACCCCTATCTGCGGCATTACCCACAGCCTTCGCTTGCTCCAGATTCCTTTACCCGCTGGGTGGTTCAGCATCCTTTACAGTTTGCTTACTTGAGAGTTTGACCGCTCTCAAGAACCCATCGGGCTTACCGTGTTCCATGCCTTTGACTTGCAACTGATTCGGGTTCCATCTATATTCCGGTGGGAGTGTTGTTCCTTCGCTGCCAACTTATAGACTTTGGCAGCCGACCCACTTACCTTTTGGTCAGAGTGTGTCAGCCTCTTTCACTCGGCTACTGTGACGAAACTTATGATGATTCACTTGCGTTAACCCTACCCAGTTTTCGTCTTGCACTTGCTCCGGCTTGAGGCTGCTAGAGTTCGCGCTTTCGTGCCTTGCATTCCATTGGGTTCATTACTTACTGTCAATGTAGGCGGGGTACTTGACCCGGTTACGTGACGATGGGGAGAAGGAAGTCCCCAGAGAGGCTCTCCTCTCAGTCAGAAGGCACAACTTTCACGTCGCACCCGCAATCCAGTATTCCTGAATGCCAAACGCTTCATAGTCTGCCAATTTAACCAGGTAATCATCGCGCCAGTGGGTGGAGACCACTTCGACCGCGAGTTTAACAGACTTCCCCACAGTGATGATGGATTCTCGCTCCCAGCGGGGTTCATTGGTCAGATCAGTTTGATCTAAAACAACGATATCTGGCTCATACCCTGTGTCGTTTTCGATTTTGACGACACATTCTTTGGGGATGAAATAGGGCTGGTTCGCTTGGCGAAGGGCTGTGCCCAGATCAAACGCCAAATCACCCGCTAATCTGGAATGCTTGCCTCTCGGTTTTGGCATTTCAATCACCACCCCTCGTCTCAATTCGTAGCGATTCTCCGAATCTGGATACCAATCAATGAATTCGTCGAATGACATGGGTGTTTTATCAATGACTGCAATCATAGCGATCGCTGCTCCTACGATTTCCCTAAACTGATCCTCTGACTTCAATTTACTAGCTTAAACCCGTGTGACATTACTTCAACAGTGGCGGGTAAACCGCAGGATCTTCTAGAGGTTGAATAGGCTGAGCCGTTTGCACGAGTGGCGGTGGGGTGGGTGAATCCGCCGCTTGAACTTCCACCACGCCACGAAACATATTCATGCCACAGGCAAACTCATATCGACCCGGCTTCTCCGGTGTGAATTCAATGGAGGTGATTCGATTCAGTGTGAGAAATTGGGCAATCCGAAAATCGGGAAACCGCACTTCTTCAAGGCAACTGCTGGGGTCTTTGCGATCGAAGTTCAGTCGCACAAGTTGACCCGCTTGCACCACAATTCGATTCGGTTCGTAACCGCCATCTACCGTAACGGTAACTTCTTGAACGCCACCTGATGTTGTTGCTTTAAGAGACTTGGGTTTACTCCACAAGAACCACCAGAGTTCTAAGCCAATCAGACTGAATCCACCCAGCGTCACTGCAATTTTGTTGCCCAATGGCTGGTCAATTCGTTGGAACTGGTTGGATTGAGCGGCGGTGTGTGGGTTCATGCCGTTCATAGTTGTTTCGGCTGCATCTCCCGCTGGAATGGCGCTGAGCCAAAATCCCCAGCCTACTAATGTTCCTAAAACTGTTGCTTGCTTGAACATGATCATTTGTCCTGCTAACCATTCTTTTAGATAATCGACTTTGGCTGAAAATTACGTAGGCGGAGGGCATTGGTGACCACAGAAACCGAGCTAAATGCCATCGCCCCGCCCGCGATAATCGGGTTGAGCAACCAGCCAAAGAAGGGGAAGAGGATGCCAGCGGCGATGGGAATCCCGACTACGTTGTAAATGAAGGCGAAAAAGAGATTTTGGCGAATGTTGCGAATGGTGGCGCGGGAAAGCTGAATGGCAGTGACGATGCCTTGAAGGTCTCCAGAGATCAATGTGATATCACTCGCCGCGATCGCCACATCGGTGCCGGTGCCGATCGCAATTCCCACATCGGCTTGAGCCAACGCAGGCGCATCGTTAATGCCATCGCCCACCATCGCCACAATTTTGCCTACCGATTGCAGCTTGGCAATCTGCGCCACTTTTTGATCGGGTCGCACTTCGGCAATCACGGTTTCAATCCCCACTTCACGGGCGATCGCCTCTGCGGTCTGTCGATTATCTCCCGTTAACATCACCACCCTTAATCCTAGTTGCTGCAATGCTTGAACGGCATTTTTAGAGGAGGGCTTCAGCGCATCCGCAATGCCGATTACGCCTTGAAGTTTGCCATCCACTGCCAGCAAAACGGCGGTTTTACCCAAGGCTTCCAAGCGCTCTTTGTCGGGTTGTAGGGCTTGCGCGTCAATCCCTAATTCTTGCAGCCAGCGTTGAGTTCCAATTTTGACGTGCTGACCTGAAACGATGCCCTCTACGCCACTGCCCGCGATCGCCTCAAACTCCGTAACTTCTGCTAGGTCTACTTCCTGAGACTGGGCATATTGCACCACCGCTTCGGCTAAAGGATGTTCTGAGTTACGTTCAACGGCAGCAGCGAGTCGTAAGAGATTTTGTTCATTGCGATCGACCGTGCCCTCAACAGTGATGAAATCTGTGACGGTGGGTTTGCCTTGGGTCAGCGTTCCAGTTTTATCTAAGACGATCGCCTGAATTTGATGCGCCAATTCCAGACTCTCTGCCCCTTTAATCAAAACGCCGTACTCTGCGCCCTTGCCCGTGCCCACCATGACGGAGGTAGGGGTGGCGAGTCCGAGGGCACAGGGGCAGGCAATAATCAATACGCCCACCGTGGTAATCAGCGCCAAGGTGACATTGCCCATGACGTTGAACCAGATGATGAAGGTGAGAAGGGCGATCGCAATCACCACAGGCACAAACCATCCCGTCACCTGGTCTGCTAACCGCTGAATCGGGGCTTTCGAGCCTTGCGCCTGCTGCACCAGCTTGACGATTTGAGCTAAAAAGGTATCTTTGCCAACGCGGGTGGCGCGAAACTTGAAACTCCCCGTTTTGTTGAGGGTGGCACCCATCACTTCATCGCCCACTTGCTTCTTCACAGGCACACTTTCGCCCGTGACCATCGACTCATCCAGCGTGGAAGACCCGTCGATAATTTCTCCATCCACAGGCACCTTTTCACCGGGACGCACCACCACGACATCATTGATCTGTACGTCTTGAATCGGCACTGACATTTCTTGCCCATTGCGAATAATTCGGGCATCTTTAGCTTGCAAGCCAATCAGCGATCGAATCGCTTCGGAGGTTTGCCCTCGCGCACGATTTTCAAACAGTCGCCCCAGCAATATTAAAGTGATGACGATCGCTGCCGTTTCGTAATAGACCTCTGGCATTAAGCCTTGATCAATCAAAAACTGGGGATACACAGTCGCAAACACTGAATAGAAATAGGCGGCACTCGTTCCTAATGCAATTAGCGTGTCCATTGTGGAAGTACGACGTTTGAAGGCTTTCCAAGCATTGATATAAAAGGAGTAGCCGCACCAAAACTGCACCGGCGCAGTCAGCACCAGTTGAAGCCAGGGGTTGGATAGCCACGCTGGAATGAAGGGGAGTTTGATGCCCGTCATTGCCGACATCGAACCCAATACCAGCAGAATACTAATCACACCGCCCGTGACAACCTTTCGCTGAAGGTGGCGAGATTCTCGCGATCGCGCCCTCTTCTCGACATCATCTTCCCCTATAGCCATCTCCGGTTGCAGGGGAAAGGCTGCATAGCCAGCGTCCTCAACAGCGTGTCGAATCGCTTCCACATCAGTTTTTTGAGGATCATAGGTGACAGTCGCTTGCTCGACTCCAAAATTGACGCTACTGGCGCTGACTCCTGGCACATCGCGAATCGCTGACTCAGTGCTGATAGCACAAGAAGCACAACTCATGCCCCTGAGTTTAAGTGTGGCGTTTTCCATGAGGTTTGTCGTGTCTATAGTGAAAGGTTTATTAAGGGTGTGTTCCGATGTAGCGATCGCCGTCAAAAAATAAGGGTTTGAAGAGGAGTTTGCTAATAAGCCTGTAGACGGTACTTAAACGGAGTCATATTTGCGCTGAGTTTTTATAGCTGACACCAGAAAGCTGACGTTGGACGAACCCAATCGTTAAGGGCGGCATCAGCAACCACATAGCTAACGGTACTAGCCCAGTGCCCAAGAACGGAATGGTTGGCATGGACTCGGCATACGTCCACCTATCCAGTATTCCAGTCGCCAAGGCTTCAAAAATAACCGTAATCACCACTCCCACCAGTGTAAAGAGGACTATTTGTCTGCCGTTGGGTTGATGCACCCAGTGGCGCGATTTTGATAGAGCGGCAACTACCCAAAAAGAGATCAGCGAAATCCCCACATCTCCGACTGTAGCAAGGGTGCAGTTTCTAGTTCTATCGAAGCAAGAGAAGTCATTTGAAACTTGATAAAACGGCATTTGCTGAACTTCCCAAAAGAAAGACAACAGAAATGAGAATAGTGCCACATTCCATTCGGGTGAATTCAGCCAGCGCCAAGACCCAATAACATTCTGATGACTTGACATAAAATCACTATTCCACCGTGTACCCTGCGGCAGCGATCGCTTGTTTGACCGTCGCTTCAGGCTGTTCAGTTTCGATTTTGACCTGCTTTGTTTTGAGATCTGCCTCAACGGTTGCAGTCGCATCGATCGCGGTGACTGCGTTTGTAATCGTAGTGACACAGGCAGAACACGCCATATTAGGAACTTTGAATTCGAGCGTCATAATATCAATCCAATCAACTACATCTAGTTTGCAGCCTCCAGTTGGCTGGATGGTCAAGAACTATAGAAAGTCATCATTATTACCTTCCAGTGAATTCAAAAAGTGAATGCCTGTTGACTGCGATGCTTCACCCTAAAGGTTTATGGATGGGATTACGTCTCTCTTCCGAGAGGAATAACTTCATACCTTAGAGCAATCGTCGTTTCATATCCGTGTGCAATGTTTGAAAGGTTGATTATTCGACAATGTTCTTAAAGTTTCCTTCAATTTAGGTCATCAAATAGTTGACCCTCCAGTTAACTGGAGTGTGCAGAATACCAACATTACCTTTTCCGTTTTTTATCTCACCCACATCACAACCAACTCTATGTCGCATAATTTCTTTGCAAAAACGGGGCTTTTGGGTTTGACGGTAGGAGCGATCGCCACTGGCACTTTTCTGAACGCCTGCTCAAGCGCGGCTCAAAACCAAGCCCAAACTTCCAGCCCTGCCACTACCAATGTCGGATCGATGCAGGCAATGGATACCGGCAGCGTGGATCACAGTAAGATGGGCGGCATGAATCACGAGATGGATCTCGGACCTGCGAATGCTGAGTTTGACCTGCGTTTTATCGACGGTATGACTCCTCACCATCAGGGCGCGATCGTCATGGCACAGGAAGCGCTCCAGAAATCGCAGCGCCCAGAAATCAAAAAACTAGCTCAAGGCATTATCAATGCTCAAAATAAAGAAAAGGCTCAGATGAACCAGTGGCGCACAGCCTGGTATCCCAACGTGGGTGCTACGCCAATGGCATGGCACGCCAAAATGGGGCACTCCATGTCGATGTCTGAGGAGCAAAAGAAAAGCATGATGATGACGATGGATTTGGGAAAAGCTGATGCCGAGTTTGATCTCCGCTTTCTCAATGCCATGATTCCGCATCACGAAGGCGCAGTGGTCATGGCAAATGATGCCCTGGCTAAATCCAAGCGTCCTGAAGTTCAAAAATTGGCAAAAGACATTATTACCTCTCAGCAGACCGAAATCGACCAAATGCAGCAATGGAAAAAAGCCTGGTACAAGCAATAGCTCATCCTGCAAGATTTCATGCTGATTTCATTTCTACCTGAACCATTGGTGATTGAGTACTGGTGATTGAGTACTATGCAAAGGAATTCGTAAATGACTCGCTCTTCAAAACACTCTACTACTCAACTCTCTGTCACTCTGTTGATATTGCTGTTGATATCAACGCCGATTCAGGTCTTCGCTCACGGGGGGCACGGCAACGAATTTCAGGGGGAGAGTCAGTCGGCGCAGTCGGCAGATGCGATTCAGGTGGATGCGGAAACAGCGAAGCAACTGGGTTTAAAGGTTGAACCTGTCTCGCGGCAACGATTAGCGTTTGGCATTAAAACCACGGGGCAAATCGAGTCACTGCCCAATCAACAGGTGGAAGTGACCACTCCAGTTAGAGGAACGGTGACGCGGCTTCTGATGCAACCCGGAGATCAGGTCAGCGCAGGTCAGGCAGTGGCGATGATGACCAGTCCAGAACTGGCAGAACTGCGAACCACGGCGCTAGACCGAAAATCGGAGGCGATCGCGTCTATTCAACAAGCCCAAGCCGATTTGCGACTGGCACAGGAAAACCTGACTCAACAACAAAAAATCGCTGCCTCCGAGGTGGCTCAGGCTCGAACACAACTGAGCTTTGCTCAAGAACGGTTCGACAAAGATCGAGAACTGGCAACCAATGGCGCAATTCCTCGCCGCACTTTTCTAGAATCGGAAACCAAACTGGCGGATGCAAAAGCGGCTCTTACCAAAGCGGACAGCCGTTTGGAGGTGTCGGAAGCGGCGGCACAACTGCGACGGGCAGAATCGGCTGTGCAAGTGGCGCGATCGCGGGTGCAGTTGAGTGCAGAAACCTATCAAACTCGCCTGCGGCAACTGGGTTCAAGTGCCAATCAGGACGGCACCATTACCATTACGGCTCCCATTTCTGGCACCGTTAGCGATCGCGAAACGACTCCCGGCGAGTCGGGCGAGGACGCAGGCAAAAAGGTGATGACGATCATCAACGGCAGCAGCGTCCAGGTGAGCGCCAACATTTATGAAAAAGACCTCGACCGCATTCAGAGCGGACAACGAGTTCAAATGAAAGTTGCCAGTTTGCCCGATCGCACGTTTACAGGACGGATCAGCGTTATTGGTTCGGTCGTTGAAGGTGAAACCCGCGTCGTCCCTGTGAAAGCACAACTCGACAACCCGAATGGCGCTCTGAAACCAGGGATGTTTGCGGAGTTAGAGGTGCTGACGGATCGTACTCCTGTTGCATTACTCGCAATTCCTAAATCGGCATTGGTGACAACCAACGATAACAAGACGATCGTGTTTGTCCAAAACGGTAATGCCTTTCAACCAACAGAAGTCTCAATAGGGAGGGAATCAGGCGTGCTTATCGAAGTTAAAAATGGGTTGTTTGATGGCGATCGCATTGTGACTCAACGCGCCAACCAGCTCTATGCTCAGTCGCTACGCGGTGGCAGTAAGCCAGCCCATGATCACGGAGAAACGATCGCGGTGCCTGCTTCTAACCCGCAAGCTTCCATGCTCTGGTGGATTGGGATTCCTGTCGGAGGCGCGATGATAGCAGGGACGTTCGCCGCTGGCATGGTTTGGGCAAGGAGGGGCGATCGCAAGGCGTTCGTTCCACCGTCTAATGGTCACAACCAGCATGAATCTCTTGATGATTTTAGTCTGGCTGCTGCTGCTAGCAATCCAACCCCTGCTTTAACGTCGGCGGTCGAAGAACTTCCGGCAGCGTCAGAAACTCAGGAGTCTGCAAGACGACGATAGACCTCATCACGCTCACGCTCTGAAGCTAAGTATGCATCCCAAACTTCTTTGCGAACTGATGGTTTAGGCTGTTGAGCTTTTTGACCACGCACGTATTCCAAGATCTCTAGCAAACCAGACTCAGGAACGTCGTCCAGTGCTTGAATGATCAGGTCTTTTGTTGTCATATATCTGTGAAATTAGCTGATGCCATTTTACTTCATGCAATCAAATGAGTTCGAGCGGCGATCGCCCAGTCGCAGGCACTACTTAAAGATGCAATCGCTATGCTAAATGCAACGCTCAAATGGTCGATCGCCCAGCGGTGGCTGGTGGTGATCGGTGCCATTATTGTGACGGTTTTGGGCGGCTACAACCTGACCCAAATGCCGCTAGATGTGTTTCCCGACTTTGCGCCACCGCAGGTCGAAATTCAAACCGAGGCACCGGGCTTAGCACCGGAAGAAGTAGAGTCGCTGGTAACGTTGCCAATCGAAAGTGCCGTCAATGGCACGCCGGGAGTAGAAACGGTGCGATCCTCCTCGGCGGTTGGCATCTCGGTCGTCAAGGTCATTTTTAACTGGGGGACGGATGTTTACCAGGCACGGCAGTTGGTGACGGAACGCTTGCAGCAGGCGAGTTCTAAGTTGCCTGCCGGAATTGAAACACCCCAGATCTCACCGATCACCTCGCCTATCGGCACGATTCTGATGTATGCCTTTTCGGTGGAGCGCTCGTCAGCGCCACCAGGAACCACCCAAACCTCCTTGATGGAAGTCCGGCGGTTGGTCGATCGCGCTGTCACCAATCGCTTGCTGGCAGTACCGGGAATTTCTCAAGTGATTGCCTATGGCGGCGATGTGCGGCAGTATCAGGTGTTGGTCGATCCAGCGAAACTGGCAGCGTTTAATGTCTCGCTGCAACAGGTGACAGAGGCGGCGGCACAAGCCAATGTGAACGCGGCTGGTGGGTTTCTGATTACCCCGGATCAAGAAGAAATCATTCGGGGCGTGGGGCGGATTGAGTCGATCGCGCAATTGGCAGCGTCGGTGGTGACCGCTAGAGAGGGCAAACCAGTGCTGTTGCAGGATGTGGCAACGGTGCAAATTGGTGCGGCATTGCAACGGGGAGATGGCAGCGCCAACGGACAGCAGGCTGTCGTGGTGGTGGTAAATAAGCAACCCTTGGCAGATACGCCGACCGTGACTCGCGCCGTGGAGCGGGCAATGGCTGAGCTAAAAACGGGGCTGCCAGCCGATGTGCAGGTGCTGGAAACGTTCCGGCAAAACAGCTTTATTGAGTCGGCGATCGCCAACGTACGCGATTCCCTCCGCGATGGCATCATCATCGTCTCGGTGATTTTGCTGCTGTTTTTAATGAACTGGCGCACCGCCGTGATTACGTTGAGTGCCATTCCGCTATCGGTGCTGATTGGTATGTTGATTCTGTCGTGGTTTGGGCAGGGTATCAATACCATGACGCTGGGCGGTTTAGCCGTGGCGATCGGGTCAGTGGTCGATGACTCGATCGTGGATATGGAGAATGCCTATCGCGGCTTGCGCCAAAATCAGGTCAGCGACCAGCCCAAACATCCCTTCCAAATTGTCTACGATACCTCGGTGGAAGTCCGCGTCAGCGTGATCTTCTCGACGGTGATCATTGCTATTGTGTTTGCCCCCATTTTCACCCTCACTGGGGTTGAAGGGCGCATTTTTGCGCCGATGGGCGTGGCGTATCTGGTGTCGATTCTAGCTTCCACCCTGGTTGCCATGACCCTCTCACCAGCGCTCTGTGCGATTTTGCTGGCTCATCGTCGCTTGCCGTCAGAGGAAACCTGGGTCACGGCATGGTCACAACGGCTGTATCGCCCCCTACTGGCTGCGGCGATCGCCCGTCCCAAGTTGATTTTGCTGACTGCGGTCGCTGCTTTAGTTGCCGCGCTGCTGATTCTCCCCGCCTTAGGGCGCGAATTTTTGCCAGAATTTCAGGAGCGATCGCTGGTTAACTCCATGCTGCTCTACCCCGGTAGTTCCCTGGCGGCGACCAATCAATCGGGGCTGGCAATGCAGGCTGCTTTAAAGGATGATCCTCGGTTTCAGTCGATTCAGCTTCGAGCCGGACGTGCGCCCGGTGATGCCGATGCAGGCGGCGTAAATCTGGGGCACCTGGATGTAGAACTGAGCGATCTGGGCATTCAAGACCGCAAAGGCAGCATCGAGAAACTGCGCCAGGAATTTAACAGGCTCCCCGGTGTTGCGCCCAATATTGGCGGGTTTATCTCGCACCGGATGGATGAGGTGTTATCTGGAGTGCGGAGTGCGATCGCCGTCAAAATCTTTGGACCCGACCTGGCAGAGTTGCGGGCGATCGGGCAGGCGGTGGAGGCAACCATGAGCGAGATTCCTGGTCTGGTTGATCTGCAACTAGAACCTCAAGTCCCCATTCGGCAGATCCAGATCCAGTTCGATCGGGCGACGGCTGCCCGCTATGGGCTAACCGTGGGGCAGCTTGCCAAAGTGGTCGAAACTGCGTTCAATGGTCAGGTCGTCTCCCAGGTGTTGCAAGACCAGCAGTTGTTTGACCTGTTGGTGTGGCTCCAACCCGCTGCGCGGTCTAGCGTGGAAACCATTCGCAATCTGCTGGTGGATACCCCCACGGGACAAAAAATCCCGCTCGCGCAGGTCGCCCGCATTGCTTACGGCACAGGACCAAACACGATTAACCGCGAAAATGTCTCGCGACTGCTGGTGGTTTCTGCCAATGTCTCTGGACGCGATTTACGATCGGCGATCGATGCGATCGCAACCAATATTCGGCAAAATGTCACCCTGCCTGCCGGTTATTTCATTCAGTATGGTGGGCAGTTTGAGTCGGAGGCACGAGCCACGCAAAGCCTGCTGCTGTATAGTGGGCTAGCCTTACTCGTCATTGCTGTGCTGATGTACTTTGCGGTGAAATCGGTGCCTGCTATGTTGATGATTATGGTGAACCTGCCCCTGGCATTGGTCGGCGGTATTGGGGCGATCGCCCTGAGTGGTGGCGTGATTTCCGTTGCCTCGCTGGTGGGGTTCATCACGCTGTTTGGCGTTGCCACCCGTAATGGGCTGCTGCTCGTTGATAACTACAATACGAAACTAGCGCAGGGCATCCCGCTGAAACAGGTCATTACCCAAGGCTCTATCGAACGGCTTGTGGCAATTTTGATGACAGCGCTAACCTCGGCGCTGGGTATGGTGCCCTTAGCGATCGGCAGTGGCGCAGGTAAGGAAATTTTGCAACCCTTAGCCGTTGTCGTTCTGGGGGGCTTGTTTACCTCCACCGCGCTCACGTTGCTGGTGTTGCCCGCGCTGTATGCTCAATTCGGCAAATTCCTGCTACCCGATCGGGCTAAAAGTCCGATTCTGACCAATGCCAGCAGCGAAAAGGTTGGAGCCGGATGAAACCCAGTCCAGCCCCATTGCTCAACTCAACCCATTCTCAAGCCAACCCATTCTCAAGCCAACCCACGCTTTTAAGGAGCAATCTGATGCCATTTCGTCAAAACCGTCTCATGCTAGTTGGCGCGATCGCCAGCTTTAATCTTCTCTTTTTAGGGGCTTGCAGCAGCAACCAGGCGACTAATCCAGCCTCTACCCCTACCGCTTCTACCCCTGTGGAAACACAACCCTCACCTGCCGCTTCTCCTGCTGCCAAAGCTAGTGGTAATCACGGTGGGCAAGGTGGACAGGTCATTGAGTCGGGACCCTATCATCTAGAACTGGTGACTGCAAAAGAAGCAACAGCGACTCATATCGACTTCTTCTTACAGAAAAGCGATAACCACGAACCCATTCCAAATGCAAAGGTTACAGCCCAAGTGCAACTGCCTGATGGGAGTCAAAAGTCCTTACCGATGACGTATGACGCAGGCGATAAGCACTACACAGCAATCTTGCCTGGTGCTGCCACAGGAGATCACAAAGTTGCCATTTTGTCAGACATCAGCGGCGAAAAAGTAAATGGACGGTTCAGCTTTAAGCAGTAATGATGAGTTACATTTCATTTTGATTTCATT
>JBGSWI010000125.1:0-4200 GCA_041752515.1 Leptolyngbyaceae cyanobacterium
GTCTAGATGCAAATCACCAATTCCAACCCGAACCCCTAGTCATCCTAGAAACCATTCCCCCTTAACTCGTATTCTTTCCCTGTCCCCTATTCCCTGTCCCCTATTCCCTATCAACCTCATGCTAAATCCAAATCTGGACGATATCCAGTTAGACAAAGAAGAATATGAGCGCTATTCGCGCCACTTGATTTTGCCCGAAGTGGGTCTGGAAGGGCAGAAGCGCCTCAAAGCTGCCAGTGTTTTGTGCATTGGCAGCGGTGGCTTAGGTTCCCCCCTATTGCTCTATCTCGCCGCCGCTGGCGTGGGGCGAATTGGGCTGGTAGATTTTGATGTGGTCGATCGCTCCAATCTGCAACGTCAAGTGATCCACGGCACGTCCTGGGTCGGCAAGCCTAAAATTGAGTCTGCCAAAGATCGAATTTTGGAAATCAACCCCTACTGCCAGATCGATTTATATGAAACGCGCCTGAGTTCCGAAAACGCCCTGCAAATTATGGAACCCTACGACATCGTAGTGGATGGCACCGATAACTTTCCCACTCGCTATCTCGTCAACGATGCCTGTGTGCTGTTAGACAAACCCAATGTGTACGGCTCCATCTATCGCTTTGAAGGACAGGCGACCGTCTTTAATTACGAAGGTGGACCCAACTATCGCGATCTCTACCCCGAACCCCCTCCACCCGGATTGGTGCCTTCCTGTGCGGAAGGCGGCGTATTGGGCATTTTGCCGGGGATCATTGGCATAATTCAGGCGACGGAAACGGTCAAGATTATTTTGGGCAAGGGCACCACGTTGAGTGGTCGCTTGTTGCTCTATAACGCTCTGGATATGACGTTCCGTGAATTAAAACTGCGCCCGAATCCCGTGCGTCCCGTAATTGAAAAGCTGATTGATTACGAAATGTTCTGTGGCATTCCGCAATCAAAAGCAGCCGAAGCAGAGCAGCAGTCTGCGCTCAAGGAAATGACTGTCACCGAGTTAAAACAACTGCTCGACAGTGGCGCAGATGATTTTGTGTTGATTGATGTGCGCAATCCCAATGAGTATGAAATTGCCCGAATTCCTGGGTCGGTGCTGATTCCGCTGCCCGACATTGAAAACGGCACGGGCGTACAGCAAGTCAAAGAGGCGATGAACGGGCACCAGTTGATTGCTCATTGCAAACTGGGCGGGCGATCGGCGAAGGCACTGGGCATCCTCAAGCAGGCTGGCATTGATGGGATAAATGTCAAAGGTGGCATCGCGGCTTGGAGTCGAGAAGTCGATCCCTCGGTTCCAGAATACTAAAGGGCGAGTAGAGACGCGAAATTTCGCGTCTCTACTGTCGCGTCTAGGAGGCTGTTAGATGGCAACGATGATCTGGATGGAAGACATCACGAAAACCTACCGTTTGGGCGAGGTAGATGTACCCGTGTTGAAAGGGATTGACCTGACGATTGAGGAAGGGGAATATGTCTCGATTATGGGGGTTTCTGGATCTGGCAAATCGACGCTGATTAACATTTTGGGCTGCCTCGATCGCCCAACCAACGGTCATTACGTCTTAGAAGGCAGAAACCTGACCACGCTCAACAATGATGAACTGGCTTACATTCGCAATCGTCGGATTGGCTTTGTGTTTCAGCAGTTCAACCTTTTAGCTCGTGCCACGGCGCTGGATAATGTAATGCTGCCAATGGTCTATGCCAATGTCTCCAAGTCGCAGCGCAAACATCGGGCAGAAGAAGCTTTGAGTCGAGTCGGTTTAGCAGAACGGATGAAAAACCGTCCCAATCAGCTATCGGGCGGACAGCAGCAACGGGTGGCGATCGCCCGTGCATTGGTCAACCGTCCGGCGTTGGTGCTGGCAGATGAACCCACCGGCGCTTTGGATACCGAAACCTCTCAAGAAGTAATGCACTTGCTAGCAGACTTAAACCGTCAGGGAATTACCATCATCATCGTCACCCACGAACCCGATATTGCCGCTCAAACTCAACGGGTCATCCATGTCAAAGATGGCTTAGTCGTAGATTGATGGACAGAAATGATTGTCAATCTCTGACCATGACCATTGCGCTGCATTTTTTATTCAGAAGGTAAGCACCAGATGGTAAGCATCAGGAGGTAAGCAAAAGTGGAAAAAGCAACGAGCATTTCTTAGCCTCGCATCAACGCTAGTACTGGTCCAATCAACGAGCCTAGTAATAGAATTGCCACACTCAGAAAGCTAACCCCAAATCCAGGTCCGCGCTTCTTTGCTTCCTGATAATATCCCCAAGCATACAAAACGCGACCAATCACCCACACGGCTCCCACTCCAGCCCCCCAATACGGGCTGACATAGATGGAAAACAGCCAGAGAGCAGGCAGAAATAAAGTTATTTGTTCTAGTGTATTTTGTTGCACCCGCAGCACTCGTTCAAAGCTAGGGTCGCCCGTCATTGCGGGTGGCATCACCCCATATTTCATTCGTGCCCGACCCACATTTAAGGTCACGCCCAAATACAGCACCAGTGCCAAGCTAGTAATCAAACTGGGAAAAGCGTAGACAGATAAAAATGAAACAGGCATAAATAATTGTGTCTGATGGAATTTCTAAATATTAAGGCAACGCGGAGGTTTAAATGATGTGTGGCGATGAAGCTATTTTGCTAAGGTGCGATAGCTTGCGCTGAATTGTCAGGTCGCGCTTTTTCCCTCTTTCCCTGTCCTTTTATTACAAAACCTTGAGTCGTAACGCTGGCTTCGCTACCCTAAGTTTTTGAATAAATACCCCGTTAGCGCGATCGCTCTAGAAGGTAAAATGCCTAAGTTTCAAACGATGCAGATATGGCAGCAGGCAGAACTCCTGATGCAGCCTGCGTTTATTCGGCTAATTGCTAATTTGGGAAAACAGCTTGAAGACTCTGATTGGAGAGGCGATTATCAAGACGTGCAGGTGTGGGCGGAGGGGGTTAGTGAAGAGACGAAAGCACGGGTGATGCAGTTGCGTAGTCAGTTAGACGGTGCCACCGAGAATCAAACTGAGGCGATCGAGCAGCAGCTAGCGCAGTTTCCAGCACCGTTCCCAGGATATTGGCTGTATCTTTCCCAGGGCGATCATCAGGTTACGGTTGATTTATGGGATCTGTGTTATCAGATTTGCTTTCAAAACTACGACTCCATTCATGGCACTTCCCACGCTGCTGATGAACCGATTGGCGACAGTGTTGCGATCGATGTCAGTCTTTTTGATCCAGCGGGCGAAGTCGATTGGCACCGTTTGGATGATAAAACTTGTCAGATTGTCAAACAAGTTTTTGCTGCATTACCCCATAGCCACACTTCACTTTAGTCTGGTGAAGCTGGCTCAAAACTACATTGGAACCGCTAGTTTGATCAAAATGCTGAGGCACAGCATGACTAACGCATCGATCGCAAATTCGCGGGGCTTGTATCGTCTTGCCATAGACCCAGATTCCTACTAATAAACGGTTAAAAAGATCGTAATACCAATTTGAAATTGAAATACGACAACTGATCTTTTGAAAACGGCAACGTGTCTCTGACAGGACTTACCCAAGAGTCATTTGAACAGATGGATGCGTGAGTTGGGCAGTCAAGTAATCTGAGAGCATTGCCTGCTTGATTTGATCAACCGTTTCGCCTGACTGATAAGCGCTTCTCCAAAGGAGAATCTTCACCAACGCTTTGAGGCAACTCCAAACAAATAAAGCCCAGGCAATTAAAGCCCAGGCGGGACTGGTCAACCTAAGCAGGTAGGTCGCCCCACCTGCTCGGCTTCAAAACCGGACTTGCCCGTTTCCGTGCATCCGGCTCCTCTCCAACTTGGTTGAGTGTCAGCAATACCAGTTGGGGTTGATGTCCTTGTTGCATGGACTTGGTCGTGACAGTGACGATGCAACAGTGCCAAATTTTGACGACGCTGATTGTTATGATTTCCATCTTGATGATGAAGCTCAATCAGATCGCTTGGCAAAAAGTTGAGTCCACAGTGAGCGCATTTGCCACCCTGCCGCTTGAGCAGATCAGCTCGTAATGGCGGCAGCTCTGGATAAGACCTCAGCCTCATACCCTGGCTGACTGACACATTTCCTCAAAGGAGGGGTCAAATCCACGTACTCTGGGGATTACCACATCACCAGACATCCCTATGGAAGAAACCCCTCGCTTATATGATGCGCTGCGGCAGTTACTCGGTCAACAGTGCCGCT
>JBGSWI010000126.1:0-13377 GCA_041752515.1 Leptolyngbyaceae cyanobacterium
CCCTCATTGGTCACTTTAAGCAGAGGAAAAGATAAGTTGAAGGTTCAGCCGATGCACCCGTGGACAGACAAACTGATTCATCTGGTGAATCAGGTGCTTAAATCCAGTGTGGAGTGAGGCGCTCGGAAAAACCTCTAACCAACGCTTGAGCCAGTTGAAGCAAATTAGCGGTTGGATAACTAAACGCAGGTTGTTGAGCAAGTTCTTCCAACCGCTCTGGTTATCCCACCAAGGATGCTTTGTAAACTGCTGATGAGCCAATGGGCAAGAATCATTGAATTGATCCGCAAACAAACTAACCATGAGAAAGGCACTCATGACCATCTCCCACCACTTCTCAATCTGCTCATAACGGGTCATGCGGAAGTCTGCCCAACCCAAGGTATCTTTGGCTTGCTTAAGACCGTATTCAATCCAAGTTCTCAAACCGTAGTGGTCGCCAATTTCTGCCAGTTTGACTGCCGGGGCACAGACCATGACGAACGAGGTTGAATTATCCGGCAAGGTGTCGGGGTCAGTGGTCAAGAGCCAATATTGCTTGCGGTGCCGTTTGCCGTAAATCACCTCTGCCATGTAGCGCCCTTCGGTGGTGCCATTGCTAAAGGTACGCTCAAACGGTTGCCACGGCTCCTGGTATACTTCCTGGTCTTGTGGTAGCCACAGGGCATGGTTGCTGCGAATCGCCAAGATGTAGGGTAACTTCAACTCATCTAGAACATTGACAAAGTTGACTTTGCTTTCGCCATACAAGCTATCAGCCAGCACCAGTTCAAACTGAAATCCCCGTGCTTGCAGGTCTCGAATCATCGCCGCTGCAATTTGCGGTTTACTGTGATACTCTTCTCCCTCTTTGAGTCGTTCTCGGGGTTTATACACCTCAAAACTCAACGGCACAATCATGCCATCGACTAATCCATAGGCTGTGACCGCAACGATGCCATTCTCCTTCTTCCCCACGTTGCCAATGTATTGCCGTTTGACGTAATCGGTACTCTTACCCTTCTTACAATCTCCGGTTTCGTCAATTAGTAATATCAATGACCGACCACCCAGCACTTTGAGGGTTAATTCCAATCGCTTCTGGCGTAACTGTTGTACCTGCCAAGGAGACTCACTCAGAAAGTGATGCAAGTTCTGGTGATTGTCTAAGCCCACTGCTTTCGCAATGGCAGGTAAAGACTTGCGTTTAATCTCGCTAATCATCCCCAGGTGCAACAGCTTAAAGGCTTCAAAGCTTCGCACTTCGGGGAATAAGTCCTCATACAATTGGCAGTATTCATCCACAAAGCGTATCGTCGGTCGGGCTGCTCTAGACGCGGGCATCGCAATTGAATTGAGATCAACTTATCCCTCTATTCTAGATAATCTCTAGATAGAGTGATTTAAGAGGGGTAAAAGGTTGCAGGAAGAACGGCTTCCCCGATCGCCTAGCAGTCAAACGACCCGTTCACCCACCGTAAGTAACCTCTCAAACTCAACAAGAAGGCTCTGCACGGTCGGCGTGCAACGGGATTGTTAGACCTCAGTTTTCCAAAAATACATACTCAGTAAATTCCAAATTATTTTCCCAAGTAAGCTTTGAGGGCATTTTTATATTTATTCTTTAATCTCTTAGAAACTAAACCACCCTGCTGAATCTGTGCCAGGATAGCCACTGAGCAAGACCCTTTTGGAATAGGACTACCAGCAGTAATGAAACCATTTAGCTCCGCAGCATTCATCTCAAGAGCAAATTGATAAGCTATTACCGACTCTCGAACTACAAAACTTGGCACATCTGAACTTGGTAAGAGAACACAGGTAATTTCAGAGTTAGGTCTGCGGCTGGTAACGTTGACAAATAGATAGTCGGTTTCAGAGGTTTGTGCAATGGCGATATAAAGATGCTGAGCATTTGGAGGCGTATCCAACAAAAATGCATCTCCCAAATTAATGGTGATGCTAGCCATTCAAAACCTCATCTAAATACGCCTCACGAATAGCTTCTTTTTGAATCTCAACTATTTCCTCGTCGCTTTTGCCCACATTTTTCAGAACATCCTCTACCATAATCGGAATAGCTGAACCATGAGGGTCTTGCCATTCAGGAAGGTCATGAGTCCATTCGGCAACATGAAAAGGATCAAGATGTCCAAAAGCTTTATAAACTTGTTGAAGGATTTCCTCCTCCTCTTCACAAAGATCCTCGTCTCCTGGATCATTCAAAAGGGAAACATGAGTTTCATGGCGAGGGGAAATGAACTTAGACCAGAGGGGTAAGGCATTATCAACGGGCTTCCCTTTAATCAGGTCATAAACTCCACTAAGGACTGGACCATAATCCATAGACACATAATGATCGCCAGTAATCGGTTGCTCCATGCGTTTCAATGCAACGCGGTCGGCTATATAAAGCATCTTAAGTAAGCCTAAATATTTCATAGGCTTACCGTGCAGCTTTAGAAGCACTGCGGCGGCTTCAACAGCTTTCTCTGGATGGAACCGAAACTGAATCGACATAAGCATTCTAGATAAGTGCTTCACATCAATACAACCATACTGTAGAGCCTTATGCTTTGTCAGTGATTAGTGCTTTGACAAAGCATTACAAATGTCCGAGGTTCTGAAGTCTAATTATTCTGCTGAAACTTTCGGATAATTCATGCTCTGGAGTGATTATCCCAAAAATTTCAGCGTGTTTTAGCGCGATCGCCCTGAGACAAATACCATGCCGCGATCGCACTCTTCATACCCACACAATCGGGCGATCGCACTTGAGAGCATTTGCGATCTCAAACAGATAAGATTTCGATCACATCCCACTGAGGAATTGCAGCGTAACGGACTACCTTCACCGGACGGGCATAGTAGTTGCTACACAACTAATAGTGTATGCCGCCGTTCCCTGTGCAAGAGCTTATTAGGCATAGAGTTATGGGATAAAACTATATTTACAACGTAAAAACATGAATTGGATCTGAAGTGTATTTTCGATTTTGAGTCAAGACCCAAAATCGAAGAACAGCGTAATTTGGCATATGAGAAACGTAGTTTTTGAGTAACAACTCATAACGAAATGTACTTTCTGGTTCAAGTCCAAAGAGATCTGGCTTATGTACTGAGAGGGACATATTCATATTCCGCGGTTTCAGCAATCTGGGAAACTGCCCCAATTCAGATGCAATATCAGCACGTATATCTGGAATTTCGATTGTATAAGAAGCTTGCTGCAATATTTTTGCCGCTTGAGGCTCACCATAGAATTTCATCTCATGTGCAATACTTACGATTTCTATGCCCAGTTCATAGAGTACTACTGCTGAGTTCAGTTCACTTACAAGTGTTATGTCAAAACTTGGGTCTACGTCATCAACAAAATTAGTAAAAGAATTCTGAAAGAACTGTGAACACTGCTCTTGAAAAGGAGCAATCATATCGGTCTTTAGAGGTGTGTCTACCTTGTCCCAGTAATTATCTGATAGTCCTCCCAAGCGAATCAAAAAGTGTAAAGATCCAGATTCATCATCTTTTTTGCTATTTAGTCTAAATATTTTTCTAAGTGGTTCTGGTGGAAAAAGCCATAGAAGGACAGTAACTACAACGCTTATTATTGCTATTGCCATTTCCATAAATCAACCTTTAAGAAGATCTGCCTAACAACTTAATATACGAAAACTTTTCGGTATGACTTCCTATTTTGGCGTTTATCTCCGAAAATTTCGGTTTTTTCCTGGAGTTATTAGCTCGAAAATTTCGGTATAAAACCTGCATTTGAGATAATGTCCTGAAACTTTCAGTGTAGTTTCAACACGATCGCCCTCAGACAAGTATCCTGCCGCGATGCTAACCGTTATTCCCATTCTCTTCTAGGGATCGACTCCTGGTCATTTCAATAATTCTTCACTTGGTTGATTTTTAGAGAACAGGCGATCGCGGCGTTCTACACTTCATAATGAGAGGAGGTCTTTACAGTTCTTCATCATGGCGCGTGATCTTCGAGGGTTTATTCAGCAGCTTGAGCAGCGGGGGCAGTTGCGGCGAATTCAGGCATTGGTTGATCCAGAATTAGAAATTGCTGAAATTGCCAATCGGCTGCTGCAAGGGGGTGGTCCGGCGCTGCTGTTTGAAAATGTCAAAGGGTCAGACTATCCCGTGGCGATTAATTTGATGGGCACCGTGGAGCGGGTGTGCATGGCGATGAACATGGAGAAACCCGAAGAACTGGAAACCCTGGGTAAAAAATTGGCGTTGCTCTATCAACCGCGTCCACCCAAAAAGATGGCTCAGGCGGTGGAACTGGGCAAGGCGCTGTTTGATGTGATTCGGGCGAAACCCGATCGCGATCTGTTTCCGCAGTGTCATCAGGTGGTGCTGAAAGACGATGCAGTGGATCTGACGAAACTGCCGCTGTTGCGCGTCTATCCCGGTGATGCGGATAAGGTAGTGACCTTGGGCTTGATGATCACCAAAGATCCAGAAACGAAGATTCCGAATGTGGGTGTATATCGCTTGCAGTTGCAGTCGAAAAACACGATGACGGTGCAGTGGTTGTCGGTGCGCGGTCCCACGCGCCATTTACGAAAAGCGGCGGAAATGGGCAAAAAGTTGGAAGTGGCGATCGCCCTCGGAGTCGATCCACTGATCATCATGGCGGCGGCAACCCCCTTGCCGATTGACTTGTCAGAATGGCTGTTTGCCGGAATTTACGGTAAGGCAGGCGTGCATCTTGCTAAGTGCAAAACCGTGGATTTGGAAGTGCCTGCGGATTCTGAAATCGTGCTGGAAGGAACGATTACGCCGGGAGAAACAGGCGTGGATGGACCCGCTGGCGACCATATGGGCTACTACGGCGGCGTGAATCAAAAGGCTCCACTGCTGCACTTCCACTGCATGACCCACCGCAAAGATCCGATTTACCTGACCACGTTTAGCGGTCGTCCGCCCAAGGAAGATGCCATGATGGCGATCGCCCTCAATCGCGTCTACACGCCGATCCTGCGGCAACAGGTGCCCGAAATCATCGACTTTTTCCTACCGATGGAAGGGCTGTCCTATAAAGTAGCAGTGATTTCAAT
Source organism: Leptolyngbyaceae cyanobacterium (assembly GCA_041752515.1). Classification (GTDB taxonomy): domain Bacteria; phylum Cyanobacteriota; class Cyanobacteriia; order Leptolyngbyales; family Leptolyngbyaceae; genus ULC077BIN1. The sequence continues at coordinate 5,055 of JBGSWI010000126.1, forward strand.
TGAGAAAACCTATCCCGGTCAGGCTCGCCGTGCGGCTTTGGCATTTTGGAGTGCATTACCCCAGTTCAACTACACCAAATTCGTGATCGTGGTAGATAAAGACATCAACATCCGCGATCCACGGCAGGTCGTCTGGGCGATTACCTCCAAAGTCGATCCGGCACGAGATGTGTTTATCTTGCCCAATAATCCGTTTGATTCCCTCGACTTTGCCACGGAAAAACCGGGCTTAGGGAGCCGCATGGGAATCGATGCTACGACAAAGGTTTACCCCGAAAGCGATCGCCCTTGGAGTGAAACCCTCAAACCTGATCCCGATACTGCCGCCCTCTGCGATCGCCGTTGGGCAGAATATGGCTTGGCAGACCTGAAACTAGACGAAGTAAACCCCAACCTATTCGGCTACGACATGAAATAGCTTGTGGGCTTAATGTCCGCCCAGGCTCGCGATCGTGGTTTGCCTATTCCCCAAATCAGCAGCATTTTCTTGCCCTAGCTCTTCCGCGTGAACCCCATCTTTTGCAGGATGTTCAACAATTACATCGCCTTCTTGATCGTCTTTATCAAAAACTGGGTCTTCCTTCGCAGCCTTTTTCAGATCGCTGGGGTTAGGAGTGTTAAACGGAGTGTCGTTAGATTGGTTGCTCATTATCGTACTTGTATTTCTATTTCTACACTTTTCAGTGTCAAAGGTTTGACTAGGACGCACGTCATTCCAGAGATAGATCTTGTGTGAGTCTGTGGGGCGATCGGTGTTAAGTCTTTCTGCGCAACGCGCTTGAACCGGATGGGGTGCTTCTATTCACCTGGGGGGGGGGGTAGATATACACAAAGTGGAAGTTTCTGGAGCATTTCAAGGTCAAGGTTTTGAGTACAGCACCCTGGGCGTAAATGCTTTTTTGAAGATTCTGACGGAAGAGCAGTGTACGTGTCTTCACCTTGAATACGATCAATATCCTGAGAATCATGTCTATATCATCGCCCAAAAGACTTGACCGATTGTTGGAACGAAGTGTAGAAACTTGGGTCGTCACTGTTGTCTACGAAGTACCATCGCTGCAAAGCGCAGGCTAACACTACATCGGGGCGATCAGGACTAAAATTTTCGGGACAACACCCTGAAAGCAGATATCCATAACTTTTCCGGGTAATCACTCCAAAAGGTAAATTATCCTAAACGTTTCGGGGTATCTACCCAAATCAGGGAGATGTACGGAAAGTGTCCGCATAATCAGGAATATTTAGAGACTAGACCTCTTGCGAAAGTGATTTGAGTTAGGGTAAAAAGCTTTGAGAACTCAATTCATTTTTACGATGCAATACGACCAAGCGAAAAAGTTACTTGACCTTGATTTCAAGCGACTGTTTGGGGTTCACCCTTCAACCTTTGAAGCGATGGTTCAAGTGATGCAAGAGCGAGAACAAAGCAAGCAGAAGCCTGGGCGCACGAGTAAGTTGAGTGTCCCAGACCAAGTTCTGGTCACGTTACAGTATTGGCGAGAGTATCGCACCTATTTCCATATTGCTCAAGATTGGGGGGTAGCAGAATCCACCCTCTGCCGCACGGTGCAACGGGTAGAAACGACCTTGATTCGTTCTGGTAGATTTAGACTGCCAGGAAAAAAGCATCTGCTCACGAACCCTGACCCACCCCAGACCTCGCGGTGGATGTGACTGAATCGCCTATTGAGCGCCCCAAGCGGTATCAAAAGCGATTTTACAGTGGCAAGAAGAAGCGGCATACGATCAAGATTCAGTTGGTCGTGGATCTGCACACTCAGCAAATTGTTTGTACCGCTTACGAGAAAGGGCGGCGGCACGACTTCAAGTTGTTGTGTCGCAGTAAAGTCAAGCTCCATCCCCAGAGTGAAGGACTTGGGGATAAGGGCTACCAAGGCTGGCAGAAACTTCATCTCAAAGTGCGTGTCCCTAAAAAGAAGCCGAAAGGTGGCAAGCTGAGTGCCTCTGACAAGCAGTACAACCGCACCTTGGCGCAACAGCGGGTCATCGCTGAACATGTGAATCGTCGCCTCAAAATCTTCAAGATCCTATCCGAACGCTATCGTAATCGTAGACGGCGCTTTGGCTTACGCTGCAACCTGATTGCTGCACTCTACAATTACGAACTAGCCTTGGCTAGCTGACTTTTGCAAGAGGTCTACTGTTTTTCAACTAGGACAACAGTTCAACCCTTCAAGCTAGACGCGCTACTGATCGCTTGTCTGCCATAGAGGATAGCTCCGAAGCCAGTAACATACATCAACAAGCTATGAATGGCAGCGGGCACTGCCATGTCGGGGGTATTGAGTAGACCAGCAGTGATGGCGATCTCTGGTGAATTTAAAAGAGATAAACCAAGCCTTTCTGGTTCACATTCACCGCTTGGGAAGAGTTGCCGCCACCGGTGAGAGAAGTTTTGACCCCGACAATAATCTCGTTGCCCACTGTTTTGACATCCAAAAATAGGCTAATGGGTTTGGCGGGGTCAGGGCTGTTTTTTAAGGAGACTTGCAAGTCTATTGGCAGGGATAAGTAGCGGGTGTGCAGGCGACCAAAAGTCACCGTTTTTCCAGGCGCAACGGGGCGATCGCCAACCGCTGCTCCCAATGAAGCAACCACCGGTACAGTCGTCTGACTCACCACCCGAATTTGAATCGGCTTTTGGGGATTAATCCCCGCAATGGCAGACCGTTGATCGTTTTGCTGAGGCTCTATTGGTTTAGGCGAGTTCTCCTGAGCAATGATGAGTTGGGTCGTCACGGGAAACGGCGCTACGGGAAACGGCGCTGTTACCGCAAACGTTGTTCCCATTGTCATAAATCCAGCCAAAGCCACCATCTCCATGTTCATTCAATCTTCTCCTGTGCCAATGTAGTATTCGGATCATTGCTCATGAGTAAGCGTCTACAGTTATAGACTCAATTCTGAGGGGCGATCGCTCTTCCCCTATTCAGATGCTTAATCACTGCTCTATCAGTATGTTCCCATTGAATCGATTTCGCCATTTAACAATTCGGTTTTTCCTCATCAGTTGGATGACCCATGCGCTAGTGCTGGGTTGGGGTGCGATCGCTATTGCCCGAATCATGTCCATAGTTCCCGTTTTGATGCGATGGAGTCTTTATATCTGGGCAACACCGCTGGCATTGATTGTGATCTGGTTTGGCATTAGTTTAGCGCTCCGCATCAGCAAAAGTTTGATTGGAGGAAGCGCAGCGTATTAGCCTCAGAAGCACTACCCTCAGAAGCACTACCATTGCGGAAGCCCTCAAAGGATGAGTCACCTTTGCATTGATAATCGTTGGAATAATCTGGACATTGGATTTACTCAACGTTCCCACGGGGTCAATTCTGGCGGGAGGCGCTGTGATTGGGTTAGCAATTTCCTTTGGCTCCCAAAGTCTGATTAAGGATTTAGTCGATGGGTGCTGAATTCTGATTGAAGATCAATTTGCTGTAAGAGATGTGATTCAGATTAATAACAAGAGTGGTTTAGTCGAAAATCTAAACTTGCGTGTGACTCAACTCCGCAATAGTGAAGGTCAACTTGTTTATCTCCCTCCTGAGGCGCTAGCCTAACCTCATATTTGGTTGTATTGTCCGCGTGAGTAAAGATGTTGTATCGGTGAACCGATGCCGATGAGCCTGGGAAAATTTCGCCTTAATTAAATTATCTACTATATGACTGTATAGTAGTATCATGATCTTATCTGCTCTATAGAGGTGCCATGCTGAAGCCAATGACCAGTCGTAAGCCACCTTGGACTCAGCACCAGTGGGGTCGCTTGGTGGCAGGCAGCATCGTACTCACCAGCTTGTCGCTATCGTTAAGCCATCTAGGCTGGTTATGGTTGACAGCGTTTGTGGGGCTGAATCTACTGCAATCGGCGTTTACCAACTGGTGTCCGCTGATCGCGTTACTTAAAAAACTGGGAGTGAGATAGGGGTGAGGGAATGACGGGATAAGGTGTCTCTCTCACCCTCCCAGACTCCCATCTCTTTGCTATTCAAAAATCGATTAAAAACTTACCTTTAGGAATCGCTATTATGGCTCGTGTTGTTGTGATTGGGGCTGGATTAGGAGGATTGCCTGCTGCCTATGAATTGAGGCACGTCTTGCCGCATGAACATCAGATCACGCTCATTTCAAATCAACCGAAGTTTACGTTTGTGCCGTCATTACCCTGGGTTGCGCTGGGGTTGAAGTCCCTCGATTCCATCAAATTAGATTTAGCCACGATCGCGCCTCAGCATGGGATTGAATTTATTCATGCGGCTGTCACGGCTATTGATCCCAAGTCTCGTCAAATTACGATGGGCGAACAAACGCTGGACTACGACTATGCCGTGATTGCTACGGGTCCAGAGTTGACACTGGATGCCATTCCAGGGTTAGGACCGGAGGGCGGTTACACTCAATCAGTGTGCAATCCGCACCATGCCGTGTTGGCTGGGGAAGCCTGGGAGAAATTCTTAGCCGAGCCAGGACCAATTGTCGTAGGTGCAGCACCCGGAGCCAGTTGTTTTGGACCTGCCTATGAGTTTGCCTTGTTGCTTCATCATGTTTTGAAGCAGAAGGGATTGAGATTTCAAGTCCCAATGACCTTCATTACCTCAGAACCCTACGCTGGGCATCTGGGCATGGGCGGCATGGCAAACTCTCGCTGGCTGATGCGGAAATTCATGGCGGCGCGGGAAATTGAGTTGATGGAAAATACAGCCATTTCGCATTTTGAACCAGAGGCGGTTCACCTAGCAGATGGGCGCAAGATTCCCGCTAAATTTGTGATGGTTTTGCCGCCCTTCCGGGGACCCCGTTTTCTGCGCGAAGCACCGGGCTTAACCGATGACAAGGGGTTTATCCCGGTATTACCCACCTCTCGTCACCCTGAGTTTGAATCGATTTACGCGGTGGGAGTGATCACTCAACTCAAAGCCGTGGAGCAAACCCCGATTCCTACGGGCGCTCCCAAAGTGGGATTGATGAGCGAAGAAATGGCGCTGGCAATTGCCCATAATATTGCCCTGGAGTTGGGAGTTACATCTGGTTCTCAGTACCAGCCCACCCTGCAAGCCATTTGCTTCGCAGATTTTGGTAATACTGGAGCGCTATTTTTAGCCGATCCACTATTGCCGGATCAGTCAGGCAATCGCCGTCGTGCCCTCACTTATCACGGTATTTGGGTGTCGTGGATGAAGGCAGGCTTTGAGAGATATTTTATGACGAAGATGCGCCTGGGCTGGACAATTCCCTGGTTTGAGCGTTGGGGCTTTCGGGCGATCGGGCTACCCCTGGTGGAACCGATTGCTCCCAGCATAGAGCGGATGCCGGTAAAAGTATGAGACAAGAGATATGGAAATAGTCTTCAACTCTGACGAATTAGAGGGACTCGCAAGCCGATTCAAAATCCTGGCAGAACCCACCCGACTGCAAATTCTAGCCGTCTTGTGCAATCAGGAACATAGCGTACAGGAAATTTGCGATCGCACCGGCTTACTTCAGGGCAATGCCTCCAAACACTTACGGTTAATGAAAGATGCAGGCGTGGTCGCGTGCCGCCGTGAAGGAGTTTGGCGCTATTACCGAGTGATTGATCTAGATTTACTTGCTTTATGTGCTCGTACTCGTAAAACTTCAAATCATTAATAGGACTCGATTGTTATGGGATGTCGCATACGAAAGTTTTTTTCGGGTTTATTGTTACTGGGAGCGATCGTGTTGGGTGTTTTTCTAGGGTTGGGAATGTTAAATCCTCCCAGCGCTACCGCTGCTATCCGACAACTTGAGGAAGCACCAGGGCAAATCGTTTATCAATCTCGTCAAACCCTCAAAGATCAGCATGGCAATGGCTGGCAAGCCGTTGCGTTTAAGCGTATTCGTCCCGATGGTCAAAGCAGCTTTGAGCTAAGACTGGTGGGGTTTCCGGGTGTGGTTGAAATCGATCGCACTCAACCACTGACCTTAACCAATTCCTTAGGCAAAACGCTCACCGCAGCGGATGTTTCCAGCACTATCTTTACCGAAGCCACCCAGCCCGAACCCAATGTTGGGCAATACGATCTGCAACCTCTTTTACCGCAGCTACAGATGAATATTCCGCTGAAGTTGATCTTGCCAACCCTCAATGCTGAAGCGGTGAGCCTATCCATCTCACCCTTGTTAATTGAAGAATGGCAAACTGTTGCCAGCCACGGGTAAAGTTCAATCTCATTGATTCATTTTGTAAGCATTAACCTGGAGAGAATTCAATGGCAGACTTATTTTCACCTGACGTTTATCAAATCATTTACCGTCATGAGTCGAGTTTGAGTAAGGATAGCAACATCAACATGAAATCAACCAAGAAACAAACTGAGAATTCAATTCCGCTCACTTCTGCTCAACTCAAATCACGGCAACATCAACTTTTAGTCGTTGATGTGCGAGGTTGGTTTGAATACTGGATGGGGCATATTCCGGGAGCACAACGGCTCAGCCGTAACCAAATTTTGAAAGATATTCCTAAAGATCAAGCGATCGCCATTACTTGTCTATCGGGTCATCGCAGCGCGATCGCCGCTCAATGGTTGATCACTCAAGGCTACCGTCAGGTCTACAACCTACAAGGCGGGTTAATGGCATGGCAAGGTGCAGGCTATACCGTGCAGCGGGGCAATCGTCCTTAAAGGAGAAAACTATGACTCACACCCCCTCGGATGAATCGCTGAATGAACCGCTCGCTGAAACAATGGATGAATCAGTGGAGCCAAAACAATCTCTCTTACCCAAATTTTCTCGGAAGGGATGGGGGCTGCTGTTGGGCGGTGCCTTGCTGCTGGCAGGAGGAACCTGGGGGCTGCTGCAACTCACCCGATCGCCCCATGCACCGGAAACCCCATTAGCTCCAGCCACGACCGTTAAAACGTTAAGTAATTGCTCAACCTAGAGGGAATAGAGATTCCAGGGGATTTAAGGCAGCCAGGATAGACTCAAAAGCAGAGAGACCTTGTCGCCTGCCAGTATTGACAATCGAACGAACAGCGGCAAACAGATCTCTGCCCCAATCCGAGCGAAATCCATTCGTGACTTTGCGAAAGATCACACTCCAGCGGAGGGCTTGTTCGCTGGCATTGTTGGTGGGTGGGATGGTCAAGTCATCCAAAAACAGAAACAAGTGTTCCTGTAATTTCCGATAACGGGTTTGGAGCCGCATCCCATCTGCTTGGGTGGGGGAGAGAGAGAGAACTTCCTTGAGGTCACGATACAACCGACATCGATATTGATACCGGGTGGAATGCGCTAAGTCTAACCACCGCTTTTGCAGGACAAACGCTCGCAGTAGTAGTTGCTTCATCCGGGTTGAGAAGATAGCATCACCAGCATCAATGCCATACTGACAATCCCTGAGTTGGTGCGCCAAACACACTTGCCAGGATGCGGCGGGATGGGTCTTTTGGGCACTAAACAAGTCTGACACCCACACTTGAGGGCGGTGGACTGCCATCACTTCTGTAATCACATCCCCGCCCCTAGAGGGTCGAATGATATGGAAACACACTTGCTCATTTTGAAACACCCATTCCCATTGGTTCTTGCCATTTACCCGCGCACTGGTCTCATCACTCCCCACCAGTCTTGAGCGTCTGAGCCTTGCTAGAATCCCATCTACCTCAGATTGCAGTTGACCTTTTACCCGTGACAATACGTTGGCAATTGCCCCTTCAGACATCTCTAGCCCAAACACTTCTCCCAGCATCTGCTGCATCCGACCATAGCTAATCCCGTGGCTGTATCGCATCGTTGTAATTAACGCCGCAATCCGATGACCAAACGGGCTACCGGGTTCCATCCCCACCGGAACTGCTGCAATTTGTGACGCTCCACACTGAGGACAATCACAGCCATAGCGTTCGACTCGCGTCACAATCGGCGCAATTGGGGGAATATCGATTTTGTCATACCGTGCCATCAGTTGCTGTTCAGTCTTGGCTATCTCTGCTCCACACGCTTGACAGCTTTTTACAGTGGACTCAATGATTTGCTCTGGATGCTCACTTAAAGCACGACCGCCGCCTGCTCGACCTAGGCTGCCCACTCGCCTCTGCTCTCCTGCTTTCGCTGCGCTCTTAACCTCCGCTTTGAACCCTTTTGCTGGCGGTAAGCTGGAATTCTTCGAGGTCTTTTTGGGTCGCTTTTTCTGTATCTTTTGCAGTTCTTCCCACAACGCTACAATCAATGCATCTTTTGCCTCATCTGTGAGTTGCTTTAGGTCGGGAAGTTCTGTCATACCCTCACTCTATCCCCTTTGCAGATTTTGTCAATTTACCCCAGTTGAGCAATTAC
>JBGSWI010000127.1:0-9242 GCA_041752515.1 Leptolyngbyaceae cyanobacterium
AAAGCAGGCTATACACTAGCCCTTGGGCGTGCTGAACGATGGTTTCCATAACCGTCAACTCAAATGATTTCTACGCCCTTTCTTTCAGATTTTCGTTCTCTTGGCAACCCCTTACTGAAACTGGTGCAAGATCTCAGTTAAAGGCTCTGGTGGCGCGATCGTCAAATTTTCTAGTGGCTGCATCATGGTTGCCATCTCTATTCCCGAAGGTTTATTTATTCTTCAGTTTGCCATTTGCTATGGAAAAACTTTCTTTTGAAGTCCGCCAGTTAAAAGTGTCCTACCGACTCTGTAGCCTTCAACCTGGTTTGCTTGGGCAAGTCGATCCATGTGCTGTATGGCGTAACCTCTCTAGGAAATCGCCTTGCAGGTGAATCTTTTGGGAAATTAAGTAAAAAACCTCAAAGGCTTATACTGAGGGACAAGACAACGCCCAGGGAGAGTTGAAGGCATCGGGCAGAAGCCAACAACAGAAAAAACTAAACTATTGATTTAGAGGTTCTCATGAGAGTGGCAGTGACAGGGGCAACGGGGTTTGTGGGGAGTCGTCTGGTGGAGCGACTGCAAGCCGAAGGGCATCAAGTGTTGGTGTTGGCAAGAAATCTAGATCGAGCAGTGCGGCTGTTTCCCACGGCAGCGTTTCCAGCGGTCGAGGCTGCAGCGTATACCCCGTTGGCTTCGGGCGAGTGGCAACAGCATTTGTCGGGCTGTGATGGTGTGGTCAACTTGGCGGGGGAACCGATTTCGGAACGGTGGACGGCGACCCATAAGCAAAGTATTGTAGACAGTCGGCAAGTAGGGACGCAAAAACTGGTGGAGGCGATCGCCCAGGCAAATCCTAAACCGCAGGTATTAGTCAGCGCTTCGGCGATCGGGTTTTATGGCACCAGCGAAACCGCCACCTTTGATGAAACCAGTGCGGCAGGCAACGACTTTTTAGCCGAAGTCTGCAAGCTGTGGGAAGCAGAAGCGCAAAAGGTGAAGGAGTCAGATGTGCGGCTGGTGATTTTGCGAATTGGCGTTGTGTTGGCGATGGGCGGCGCGATCGCCAAAATGCTGACCCCGTTCAAACTGTTTGCAGGCGGACCGATTGGCACGGGCAGACAGTGGTTTTCCTGGATTCACCGCGAAGATTTAGTCAATTTGATTATTCAGGCATTAACTCAGCCCAGCATGGAAGGGGTCTTCAATGCTACGGCTCCCAACCCTGTTCGCATGGCGGAGTTTTGCAACACTTTAGGACAGGTGATGAATCGCCCGTCTTGGCTGCCTGTGCCTGCCTTTGCGATCGAGGCATTGTTGGGGGATGGCGCGATCGTCGTTTTAGAAGGTCAGCAAGTGGTGCCCCAACGCACCCAAACCACCGGATTTCGGTATCAATACTCTAATTTGAAACCTGCCTTAGAAGAAGTGTTAGCGCACGAGTGATCCCCTTCTAACTCTGAATGATGCAGCTTGCTAATAGGAAAAGGTTGGCATGAAGCCGGTGGGGCACGGATGGGGTCGAACCATCGTTGCAACCGTGAGCCTAGCCTGGGATGTATCCTTGCCTCTAGATGACGTGCCCCCTGATGATCTTATCGCCGAACTCAGAGATTATTCTGCGCGATTCAGTTTTTTGGATACCCAACTGGAAACGCCACTGACGATCGCGCCGGTCATCAAAATTCCGAGGGCAGGCTGCACGACAGGTTGCCACAGCTTATACCAAACATCCAAGCCGAGGGGAACGCCACTGGTGCGACCCACCACCGCGATCGCCAGCCAGCCAAAACAGAACAGCACAAAAAACAAATTTGCCATCAACGCCAGATTCAGCCAGTCAAGCATTTTGTCTTTCATGGGTTTACTTTTCAAAACTTTCTGATGGTTTAGCTTACAGCGATTTACCGATCAAACACTACCCCTGATAGAACCGGGCACAATCTCAAAATCCACTCCATACGTTTCGAGGAGATTGCAAGTCTGATGATCAACCACATTCGTGTCGCTCAATTCCAAGCTATAAAAATCGATCGTTGATTGTTCAAAATAGGGACCCGCGTGCCAAGTTCCCAGATGGAGCTTAATAAAACAGTTGCCTGGAATGCGAAAGGCGACGATATTTTCCCATTCTGGAGTCGTCGCTTCGCTGGGTTGCGCTACTGCCATGAACCATTCTTTTCCTGCCAATGCGCCTAAACACTGAGTGCAGCGCTGATGTCGGGTAATGTGGCTAAACTTCAGCCCATGATTGTGCTGCCGCATGATGTGGAAGCGCGGAGTGCCGTTTTGAAGCTGGAGTTGGGCATCGCGATCGCCATAGGGCTGATCTCCTTCAGACGCAAAAATTACTTGCCCAAAGGGTTTAAATGCCTCTGGAGTAATCAATTGAGGGCGCAGTTTAAGCAGCAAGTAGGTTTCCATAAACGGGGTGCAAAAAAGGGTGGAATACCAATGGATTCACGGTTAGATACCTTGTTTTCGCAGATTTATTTTGTGCTGAAGAATCATTTTGTGCCAAAGAGGCGATCGCCGGCATCCCCCAATCCCGGAATGATATACCCGTGTTCATCCAAACGCTGATCAATCGCCGCCGTGTAGATCGGCACATCGGGATGATGGTCATGAAAATTGGCAATGCCTTCCGGTGCTGCCAACAGGCAGACTAGCTTCAGCGTTTTAGGATTCGTTTCTTTGAGCCGCTCCACCGCCGCGATCGCCGAATTTCCGGTGGCAACCATGGGATCTACCACCATCATGTCGCGCTCTTCAATATCGTGCGGCACTTTGAAATAATATTCCACCGGAGTCAGGGTGACCGGATCGCGGTATAGCCCAATATGCCCCACCCGCGCCGATGGCATTAACTGCAACATTCCATCCAAAATGCCCTGCCCTGCCCGCATAATTGAGACAATCACCAGCTTTTTTTCAGGAGCCAGCACGGGCGCTTTCATTTCTGCCAGCGGCGTTTGAATCACCTCATATTTCAGCGGCAAATCGCGCGTCACTTCATACGCCAGCAGCATACTAATCTCGGTGAGGAGCGATCGAAACTTTGCGGTACTCGTCTCCGATCGCCGCATTAGGGTTAACTTGTGCTGAACTAGGGGATGGTCGATGACGGTGACTTTGGAGGGCATGGGAATAGTTTTGAGTTTTGAGTTTTGAGTTTTGAGTTTTGAGTTTTGAGTTTTGAGTTTTGAGTTTTGAGTTTTGAGTTTTGAGTTTTGAGTTTTGAGTTTTGAGTTTTGAGTTTTGAGTTTTGAATTTGCCTCTGACCACTTGCTTCTCGCCTCTCGCCTTTCCTTAAAATACTGTGCCGTCGCTGGTGATGTGAATGGGGGGAGTGCCGTTCGGTCGGAGGTCTGCGGCGATTTTTCGTCCGGCTGTCCAGGTGCCGCCTTGGAGGATTTTGACGAGGGGCAGGTCGATCGCCGTCATGTTGAGTTTTTGGCGGATGGTTTCGGCGATATGATCAAGCAAAATCACGGTGAGGGCGCGCCATTCAACGATCGCTTCAGAACTGACCGATTGCGGCTGTTGCAGAATGGCGGGATTTTTCACGTGCAGCAGCCCCAAGTCGATACATAAACCGCCGTTGCGGTATTCGGGCAGTCCGGTTAATTCATCCAGTCCGGTAATTTCTAAGCCAAGTTCTTGCAGCGGTTCGAGTAGGGAATAGGTGAGCCATTGAGACAGTTTGTGAAAGGGAATCAGGGAGGAGAAAGAATTAAGGGAAGCTAGGGCGGAGTGAGTCCACACGTCGCCAAGGGTTGCTCCGGCGAGGGTGAGCCGCCCTGCCCAGATGTCGCTGAAGCCTTCTAAGACGGCGCTGAAGACTTGGGCGGCGGCAAGGGTGTTGTGGTGCGATCGCGATAGCAGGTAATCGACTAGCATTCCGGGGCGGGGGGATTGGGTGCCGAACAGGTGCGGATGGCGGGGCAGGGTATGTCCAAGTTGCTGCAACAGTTGAGTGCGACCGGATAATCCTACAAGGGGATTTTCAGCCGTCACCTGAAAGCCAGTCGCTAAGGATTCTTCGGTCAAGGCTTGCAGAGCGGTTGCATTCACTTGGAGTGGATTGTCTAAACTGCTAGAAAAAACCCCCTGACACATCATCCAAAAACTGGCGATCGCCAACCCTTCTGAGCGGCTGAAAGTTTGACGGGTTGGGGTTTCGGTGTAGTGCCATGCGGCTCCGGCTCCAGCATCCAGCAAGACGCTGACGATCGCCAGGTCAAATTGGGTGCGGGCTTTTTCAATCGGCGTGAATCCGGTTAGTAAAGCGTCTAGGTGGATTAATCGCTTAGTTCCACCGACTTCAAAATGTCGCCAGCGGCTATGAAAAGGAATATCTAGATTGGGATAGTGTTGCTGCATGACGCGCAGAACGTAATCGGCAGTGGGGTCTAGCTGGGTTAGATCACAGCGAAAATAAGCTAGGCGATCGCTCAACGCCAGTTCAAATAGCTGAGTGCAGCGTTCTCGAATGGCGCGGGGCGATCGCAGATAGGCGACCTGATCCAGCGGATCGGTCAAAACAGCGGGTTCACTCAGCATTATTCAGCTAGATCCCGTCCTTTTATATCTGCAAGACCCAAGGCTGATAGCACCGCTCCATCGGTATAGTAGCCAGCGGCTTTCTTCGCTTCGATCTCCACCTGAGCCTCTAAAGGAATCAGGTCAGGCGGAATCGGCACTCGCTCGACAATTTCAATGCCCGATTGAATCACAGCCTCGTATTTTAGGTTGCTCATGGAAATGAAGCGATCGATGCGGGTGATGCCCAGCCAGTGCAACACGTCGGGCATTAATTCTTGAAAGCGCATATCCTGTACGCCAGCGACGCATTCGGTTCGGGCAAAGTAGGCATTGGCGCGATCGCCTCCCTCTTGCCGCTTGCGCGCGTTATACACCAAAAACTTGGTCACTTCTCCCAGCGCCCGTCCTTCCTTGCGCCAGTAGACAATTACCCCGGCTCCGCCCTCTTGGGCAGTCTGCACGCAGGCTTCGATGCCGTGAACCAGGTAAGGGCGACAGGTGCAAATATCCGAGCCGAATACATCCGAGCCGTTGCATTCATCGTGAACCCGCACGGCTAAGGGTTTTGCGGGGTCGGTAATCGCCGCCGGATCGCCCACTACATAAACTGTTGCTCCTCCAATGGGCGGCAAAAATACAGGCAAATCGGAACGGGTGACCAGTTCTGGAAACATCCCGCCTGTTTGTTCAAACAGTGCTCGTCGCAAATCGGATTCCGCGACTCCGAGCCGCTGAGCGATCCCCGGTAGATACCACACCGGTTCGATCGCCGCCTTCGTCACCACCAAGTCGCCGCCCCGTTTCATAATGGTGCCGTCTACCTGCAAGCGTCCTTTGGCGATCGCTTCTACCAGTTCCGGCATATTAATGTGGGCTTGAGTGACCGCGATCGTCGGGCGAATGTCATATCCAGCTTCATACAGCGAGGTATACAGTTCTCCAACGAGCGCCCCAAAAGGGTCAAGCGAGACAATTTTTTGCGGGTCAAACCAGGCGGCATGAGGTCCAACTAAAGCAGCCGGAGCCGTGTTGGTGAGATCTGCGCGGTGATCTGCCTGTAGCTGACCACTGGCGATCGCCAGCGCCCGATAGATGCCATAGGCTCCAGCATGAGAACCAATCACATTCCGCTGGGCGGAATTAGTCAATGTGCCGACGATCGCGCCCCGCTTCAGCGGATCAGGGTCTCCCCAATGAATCGGAATCGGCTTCGGTCCAAACCGATTGGGATGAGAAGTGAGAACGATGTGCTTCGATTTTGTGGTGCTATTGCCTTTTTTTTCAAGCGCCATAGATGCCCCCTGTTGCGGAAAACGAAGTGAACGGAGATGCGATCGACGTAGATGAATGAAGCTTTTTATCCTATCAGGAAACCTTTGCTAGGACAGTGGTGTAGGCGGCAGAAATGGCAGATGATGCAGGAGGAATGGCACGTAGGGAATTGCCAGTTCTACTCTCTGCCTTTTATCGCTCCATTTCTCCACTCCTTTTCACCCAACACCCGACACCTCATGCTTGCTTCTCTCCTTTTAGCGCTTCAATAATTTGTAGGTTGGCTTTGGGAAATGGGTAGTTGTCCAAATCAGCGAGTTCCACCCAGCGAATTTCGTCGCATTCGATCGCTTGAGGGTCGCCGCTGAGGTGCTTGCAGTGATGCACGTTAAGGGTGACGTGAAAATGGCTGTAGGTGTGGTCTACCACGATCAGGCGATCGCCCACTTCAATTTCAATCCCCAGTTCTTCTTGAATTTCGCGCTGAATGCAGGTGGGGATGGTTTCGCCCGGTTCCACTTTGCCGCCGGGAAACTCCCACAACCCGCCGAGCAGTCCATCCGCTTTGCGGCGATCGATGAGGATTTGCCCAGTTTCGTTCCAGATGACGGCAACACCAATAATTTTGCGGGGAATGGGGGCGCGAGTTTCAGTCATAGGAAGTGTGGTTTGAATGCCTTGGTTGTGAGCGTGACAATGAGATTGCCAGGGACAGCGATCGCACAGGGGATTGCGCGGGAGGCAAACCGTCGCGCCCAAATCCATCCAGGCTTGGTTAAAGTCGCGGGGATGCGCCGGATCGAGCAGCGCTTCCGATAACTGCCAGAGTGGGGCGATCGCCTTGGAGGTTGGCACGGACAGGGCAATCAGTCGCGCCAGTACTCGTTTCACATTACCATCCAAAATGGGGGTTGGCTGGTCAAATGCGGCACTCAAAATGCCTCCCGCCGTGGTGCGCCCAATTCCAGGTAAGGTCAGCACCGTCTGCAAATCGGTTGGAAACTTGCCGTGATGCTGGCTAACAATTTCTTGGGCAGCGCGATGCAGGTTACGGGCACGGGCATAGTATCCCAAGCCTTGCCAGACTTTCAACACCTGTTGCTGATCCGCAGATGCTAGGGCTTGAATCGTGGAAAATTGGGCAAGCCAGCGGTCGTAATAAGGAATCACGGTTTTCACCTGGGTTTGTTGCAGCATAATCTCCGACACCCAGATGACATAGGGATCACGGCTGCGTCGCCAGGGTAGATCACGACCCTGCTTGCTGTACCAATTTAGTAACGTAGAACGCAGGTTTAAAATGACAGAACTCGGCAAGCGATCGCTCACCGAGTCTATATTGATCAATTCACTGTCTCCGGTCAGGTGCGAAGCAGGCTTATTCTGCTGTCGCATCAGACGCGATCGCAAAAGACTTTTCAAATGCCATCCGTTGCTCAGCATTGCGGAGAAAGTAGCCACTCATCACTGCCGAAGCCAACAACCGACCCAAATCTTCGCGAGTTGTAGAAACCTGGACGTTAAAGCCCTCGGTCGGCAGCCCACCCAATAGCCCAATAATATTCCGTTCTACAACCTGAAACACTTCCACGGAATCAGGTCGGGACAACTGAGCGATCGTTTCAGCAGGCATTGACTGCACATATTGCAGCAGTGAATTGCCTTTCTCAATTTCGTCAGTAATAAACTCTGGCAAACGTTCTTGGTTATTCACAATCAAAACCTCAATCAAGCTGCGTTATCTTTCTACAGGCTACTCTAACAACTGCATCAGTTGTACCACAGTGAGTAGAACCGAACTAGGAGAGCGGTGAAATCCTGCCTTATAGAAGTGGGAGAGCTTGAGAACCCGCAAAACCCATGCGCTTTAGCCGTGGGATGTAGCAAGGGTTCTCACGAGACTGTCAAGCCTCAGAGTCTACCTTGTCTTCTGACTCTCAACATACCGTTTAATCATATCGCCTGAAACGTTCCCAGCCGTGCCAACAAAGTAGCTGCGAGTCCACAAACTAGGCAATTTGAGCAAATGTGGAAACTCCTTTCTTAAGGCATGAGACGTAAAACCTTTAACCTTGTGCATGATTTGGTAGGGGGCAAGAATCGGCTTGGATTGCAAAAACAAATGCACATGATCTAAATGAGTTTCTGCTGCAATGACCTGGCATCCAATCTCTTCTACAGCTTGCGGGATTAGCTCTAATAAACGCCTGTCTACGTCGCCTACAAGCATCTTTCTCCGTCGCCTGACTATCCACACAAAATGATAGTTAATCAAGCTAATGGATGTATTTTCATGCCAGTACTCTTGTTCCATTGATTTTCCCAAAGTGTCTAGGACTATGCTAGCGTAGACACAGGAGGAAAACATTAAATGGCTAAACCAAAGAAGCTGATGGGCGTTCAGCAAAACCAATTAGACTGTGATGCTGAAACCCAAGCCATCCTCACCTATCTATGTGAGGAGTCTAATAATCTGTATAACTGTGGAGTCTATTGGGCGCGGCAAATCTTCTTTAAGACCAACCGCATCGTCTCAAAATACGACCCGATCTATGCAGTCGGCGGCAATATTCACGCCCAAGCGATGCCTTCTGTCGCCGCTCAACAGACTTTGCTAAGTGTCTCGGAAGCCTTTAAGTCGTTTCGGGAATTGCGGCAACTATTCTTTAGGGGAGAACTAGACCAGAAGCCTAAGCCTCCTGATTACAGGGATTCAGGTAGTCTGTTCAAAGTGTCCTTTCCCAATATTGGGGCAGGCAAGCCCACCTTAGAAAATGGGATGATTCGATTCCCTCTAGGGTTGCAGGTCAAGCGTTGGTTTGGCATTAAAGAATTCTTTCTACCACTGCCTAAGAATCTTGATTTTGGCAAGGTGAAGGAGTTCACAATTCTGCCTAAGAATGGCGCATTCCATCTGGAATGCAGCTATTTAATGGAGCGGATTGAAACCAAGCTGGACATGGATCAAGCCCTCGCAATAGACCTCGGCACTTCATCTAATTTGATGGCGTGTGTGGATACCTTGGGGCATTCGTTTCTAGTGGATTCTCGTCAAGCAAAAGCGATGAATCAGCTATACAACAAACGAGTTGCCAACTGTAAGAAAGGGAAGGCGCAAGACTATTGGGATAGCGTTTTAGACCGCTTAACCCTTAAGCGCAATCATCAGATGCGCGACATGGTGAACAAGGCTGCAAAGCTTGTAGTGAAACATTGCCTAAAGTACAACATTGGCACTGTTGTCATTGGCTGGAATGAGGGCATCAAAGACGGTTGCAACATGGGCAAAAAGAACAATCAGCAATTTGTTCAGATGCCCTTAGCGCGACTCAAAACCAGACTGGAGCAACTAGGCATCATCTACGGTTTTCGCGTTGTGCAGACTGAGGAAGCAAATACTTCCGCTGGTTCCTACCTGGATGGAGACTCCCTACCTGAACATG
>JBGSWI010000128.1:0-21264 GCA_041752515.1 Leptolyngbyaceae cyanobacterium
TTGCATCCCCTCAAAATCTCTCCTCGTCAAGCGCCAACCCCTCTACTTTAGAGGCACTACGGTCGATTGTGCTATTCCCCTAGAACAACGACTCAGTACTGCTTAATGCCCACATGCGAGAAAATCTGTCAGTCAGTCAGGTAGTGCGGATCTGGTGACTCCTGATGGAATGCCCTTAGTTTGGATGCTTAGAATGTTAGGGGCGACTAACCAAGATCGTGTGGCAGGGTTGGATGTGCTTGAAGGATTATGTACAAGAGCTTCAGCCGAAGGTATTAGTGTTTTTTTCCTAGGATCTAAGAAGGATATTCTAGATAAGATGAGGGAAAGGTTGGAGCAGAAATTTCCTGATTTGAAGATCGCAGGTATGAAGCCTTTACCGTTTCACTCACTTACTTTAGAAGAGGATGCAATTCTTGCTCAAGAAATTAATGCAAGTGGTGCGGGTATCGTTTTTGTTGCTTTAGGCTGTCCTAAGCAGGAAACTTGGATTTCTGAACACAAAGGGAAAATCAACGCTGTCATGGTGGGCGTGGGAGCAGTCTTCTGTGTGTACGCGGGAATACACAAGCGTGCGCCCTCTGTAGTTCGCTCAATGGGCTTTGAATGGTTATATCGTTTAGTTCAGGAGCCGCGAAGGCTTTGGGGACGTTATAAGAGTACAATCCCTATTTTTATTTGGTTAGCTTGTAAGCAGTTAATTACCTCGAACTCCGTTGAATAAACAAGAATTGGTTCAAAGTTGACTTTTGTATCTCACTTAGATTAAACGCAGGATTTTTGTCAATTGAACATTAAGTCGTCAAATATAGATATATGGTTAAGATCAGCATCATAACTCCTTCCTATAATCAGGGTCGATTCATTGCTGATGCAATTGAAAGTGTCAACAATCAAGACTATCCCGACAAAGAACACATTATTGTTGATGCTCAAAGTACCGATGAAACGCTGGATGTAATTAAACGTTATGCTCATCTTCCCCATTTGAAATGGGTTTCTGAGCCAGATAAAGGGCAGTCAGATGCAATTAACAAGGGCTTTAAGATGGCATCTGGCGACGTTGTCGCTTGGTTAAATACAGACGATTACTATCTACCTGAAACATTCTCCAAGGTAGCAAAAGCTTTTCAATCTATTGAATCTAGCATTGTATATGGCGACACATTACTTGTCGACCAAAACAAAAAGCCTACAAGAATCAAAAAAGACCATGCTTTTGATTATCAAGTATTACTCTATTACGGTTGCTATATTGAATCCACTACCACTTTTTTTAGAAAAGAAATTGTTGATGCGGAGCATCTCATTGATATTTCTTACAAAATCTGCATGGATTACGAGTATTTTGCGCGTTTAGCGAACCATGGCTATCGTTTTCACTATATTCCTGGTGCTCTCGCAGCATTTAGATGGCATCAAACTAACCTTAGTGTTCTTTATCCTCGAATTCGTCGAGAAGAGGATCTGAAAATCAAACATCAATATGGATATAAAATCACAAAAAATTATCGTCTACAGACTATTTTATACGATGCCAGCTATTTTCTTTATCTGGTAAAGCGCCAAGTCCTTAAACAACTGCATCATTGAGTACTCCTAATGCCCATAATGCGTATCACCTTGATAAGTATCCATGACCTCAAAGACGTTCGTAGCTGGTCTGGAGTTCCGTATTATATGAATGAAGCGTTGAATAAAGAATTTCTGAATCTGCGTCAGATAAGTTGTTTGTTTGAAAAGAATTCTTTATTTTTCAAATGTAAGCAACTTACATACAAGTATCTATTGAACAAAAGATACTTAAGGGATAGAGAACCTCAAATTCTAAAGAGTTATGCTCATCAGGTTCAAAATCAACTGCAAGCATTAGGAGCGGATGTCATACTTAGCCATAGCACCCTACCGATTGCCTACTTAGAAACTTCTACGCCCATCGTTGTTTGGACTGATGCCACGTTTGGAGGTATGCTCGACTTTTATCTCGAATTCAGCACCTTAGCAGAAGAAACGATTCGGAATGGGCACCTTGCGGAGCAACAGGCTTTGGATAGATGTAGCCTTATCGTCTACACGTCAGAATGGGCTGCTCAAACAGCTATCAATTTCTATAATATCGATCCAGCTAAAGTTAAGGTTGTCTCGTATGGAGCAAATATTGCGTGCGATCGCACTATTGATGAAGTAGAAGTGCTTATTCGCAAGCGACCAAAAACAGTTTGTAAGCTCTTATTTTTTGGTGTGGATTGGAACAGGAAGGGTGGAGACGTTGCTCTTGAAGTGGCTAAGGCGCTTAATGCTAGAGGCGTTTCAGCAGAGCTTACAGTAATTGGTTGTCAAGCTGCTAGCTCCAGTCCTCTACCAAGCTTTATTAAAACCCTAGGATTTGTTAATAAATCTACTCAGGAAGGACAAGATCGCATTAATCAAGCACTAGCAGAATCTCATTTTCTTATTCTTCCCACTAAAGCAGATTGTACTCCTATCGTTTTCTTTGAAGCGAACTCTTTTGGAGTACCTTGCTTATCTAGTAACGTAGGAGGAATCCCTAGTGTTATTAGAGATGACATCGATGGAAAAACCTTTCCTATCAACGCTAGCATTGATAAATACTGTGAATACATCACAGAAAAATTCTTAGACTATCAGAAATATCAGGAGCTAGCCTTATCTTCATTTAGCGACTATGAGACCAAGCTCAACTGGACAGTTGCCAGCAAAAAAATTAGAGAACTTCTAGAAGCTACGCTTACCAAATAGTTGTAAATCTTTGCTTGAACAAGATAGTTGGGTAGAGAGAGTAGTGTGCAATTCAATCACTCAAATGCCTTTAAGATTTTGTTTCAATACATCAAACTAGTTTGCGTGCCCTGTTTTTAGGATAGAAAGCTAGACTGACATGTCACCCGATAATCATTCAGACGGTATAGACTTCCAGCAGTATTGGATGACATTGAGACGGCAGTGGCTTCCCACGGTGATTACTTTTGGTTTTATTGTTAGCTTGGGTGCAATAGCGACCTTATTGCAAAAACCGATTTATCAGGGGCAAGGTAAGCTCTTGATAAAAGTCGATTCATTATCACGACTGACTGGTATCGGTTCAAGCAATGATTTGCAGATAAACGCAACCAATTCACTTAACAATGAGGTTGAAGCGATACGATCTGTTCCCTTAGCGGAACGTACAATTAGAGTGCTGGATTTGAAGGATGAATCTGGGGAGCCTCTATCAGTTCGAAAATTTCTGAAAAGGTTAGATGTCAAAGCTATTCGAGGAACTGATGCTATCAGTGTCAGTTATCGAGGTAGTGGTTCTCAAGAAGTTGTTGCAGTTGTTAATCAACTAATACAAATTTACTTAGAGCGAAACAGATTGGTAAATAGAGCTGAGACGATCGCAGCTAGAGAATTTATCGAAAAGCAATTACCTGAAACAAAAGTTGGCGTACAACAAGCATCAGAAAAACTAGCCGAATTCAAGCGAAGAAATCTTTTTCTTACAGTAGATGATGAAGCAAAATCATTTTCAATAGTACTTCAAGAGCTAGAAAAAAAGATTGATGAAACACGGGGCGCACTAGCTAACTCTCAAGCACGAACGATGTCACTGAAAAAACGCCTCAATATGGAACCTGATCGAGCAGTAACTTTGGGTTCTTTGAGTCAATCTGCGGGAGTTCAGAAAACCTTAGAAGAGCTTCAAAATGTTCAGAATCAGTTGGCGATTGGTCAAGCTCGCTTTAAAGATGATGCTCCTACCATACGAAATTTACAGGAGAAAGAGGCGAACTTACGGAAGTTACTAAAAGAAAGAATAGAACAATCCGCTGGCGGGCAAAACATTAGTCAAAGTGAAAATTTACAGATTGGAAAGCTACGTGAAGATTTAATTGGAGATTTTGTTAAAGTCGAGTCAGAACGCCTTGGCTTTGAAAACCAACTTTCTGCCTTGACCAATCAATACACATTTCATCGAAAACGAGCCGTTGCAATAGCAGACTTAGAGCAAGCCCAGCGACAACTTCAACTTAACCTAAATGCAGCTCAATCAACCTATGAAGTTCTTTTGAAGAATTTACAGGAAGTCAAAATTGCCGAGAATCAGAATATTGGTAATGCCCAAATTATTGAGTCTGCAATCCCACCCGAAAAACCAGTTGCGCCCAACAAGCTTTTAAATTTACTAGCAAGCTCGGTGATCGGTCTAATTCTAGGCATCATCGCAGCATTCATTGTAGATAAGAAAGACTCAACCATTAAAACGGGGCAAGAAGCTACAAATATCCTGAATTACACTCTTTTAGGTCTAGTTCCAGACTTTAATAAGATCCGCGCTTATTCACCTAAAAACTCTGCTAGGATCCTTTCTGAAATTCCTGTACACGATGATCCTCAATCATTTATCAGTGAAACTTATCGCACCTTATTTACAACCTTACAGTTTTTACAGCCTGATAAAAAATTAACAGTTATTGCCATAATCAGTTCTGTTGCAGGCGAGGGTAAATCTACAATTGCTGCCAACTTAGCCTTAGCTGCATCTGAAGTTTGCGGTAGAACATTGCTAATCGATGCGGATATGCGGCAACCATCTCAACATAAGCTATTTAAATTACCAAACAACTTGGGTTTAAGTGGCGTTTTAGCTGAACATATAGAAATTCAGAAGTTAATATATCAAGTCCAAAGACTTGATATATTAACTTCTGGTGTGGTGCCTTCTAACCCAGTTGTGCTTCTCAAATCACAGACAATGAAAACTTTAATCAAAGTATTGGCTGAATCTTATGATTTTGTAGTTATTGACACACCTCCTTTGTTGGTGGGTGCTGATGCCTCAGTAATCGGCAACATGGTTGATGGTATTTTATTAATTGTTCGTCCCGGAGTCGTACCTAAGCAAAGTGCTTTACATGCTCAAAAGTTACTTGAACAGTCGAAGCACACTGTATTGGGTCAAGTTTTAAATGCAGTCACTCCGAATGGAGAACAGATTAGCTATTTCGGCTTTGATAAAAGCTCCCACAATGGCAATGTTTCTTTGAAGCAGCCTTGAAGTCAAAGTGATTGAAAAGTCAAGATGATTAATCAATATTCTAATCTTTTCTCCAATATTCCACTTTTTTACGAGGTGTTTCTATGCTCTATAATTCAGTGCTCAACTTAATCAAGCAAAAAGCGCCTCGACCTATTATTGATGGTGTGAACTTCGCTTACTCAGTGTTTGATCCCATGTTAATCTCCTACTATCGACAACAGAGCCGATGGAATAAACCCATTCCTCCTTTTGAATTAAGAAGAATCACCGCCAAACGATCTATTACGGATTACGTCGAATCTGGAAAACGGATTGCTGATACCTTAGTCGAAGGATTAAAAGTTGCTCACAAAGAGATCGATGAAGTTCAATCAATTTTAGATTTTGGTTGTGGCGCAGGTCGTCAGATTCAATATTTTTACGACTATAATTTGACGAAAATCTACGGCTGTGATCCCAATGCTGAACATATCAAATGGTTATCTAGAAGCTATCCTTTAGCAGACTTCCATGTAAGCCAATTTACTCCACCATTGCCATTTGAAAGCGATACATTTGATTTGATTTACTCGGTATCTGTTTTTACACATTTAAGCGAAAATGCCCAGTTTGCTTGGCTAGAGGAACTTAGGCGGGTATTACGACCTAACCAGATTGCGCTTCTCACCACTTTGGGAGAACATGCTGCAAAGCGTCACGATTCAGAAAAATTGGGGCGGCCAGATCCATCAGAGCCTGATTCTTTTGAGCAGGCTTTGACTCATCATAAATTCTTATTCTATGTTCCAGAGAGTTATAAAGCTGTGAATCAGTTTATCAATCCAAACACTGCCTCTGAGGAGGAGATGTATGGGGTTGCTTGGCATTCGGAAGAGTACATTATGCAGCAGTGGGGGCGGTATTTTGAAGTTGTGAAGGTTATTCCCGGCTGCATTGATGGATTGCAAGATTTAGTTATCTTAATAAAGTCTTAAGGGTTCTTCTAAGCTTTGATTGATGAGGAAATGAAACTTTCTGTGGTGTGGAGATCTTGCATAGATTCAAGAAAGCCAATTTTAATGTACTCCTCACTTAAAGGCAGAGTTTGTGGCTAAGTTGTTGACTCAGTGGCTATGCCGAGTTGGCTCTGCAAAGTGGGTGCTAGTTGATCAAGTTTGGGTTAGCACTCTAAATTTTGTTACTGGAATTTTCTTGGCTCGTTCTTTGGGGGTTGAGGGGTATGGTCAGTTCATTTTAAGTTATTCAGTTGTACTCTATGCCAACACTTTACAGCAAGCCCTAATTATTGCTCCTATGCTCAGCATTGCTCCACAACTGGACGCTATTGAGCGAACAAAATACCTTCGAGGGATGTTTTCATTGCAGATTACTATCAGCGTTATTCTAAGTGCAGCAATTTTATTAATAGGAAGTGTAGCTGGTTATTTTTCTCACTCTTGGACTGCAACCTTTGAAATTTTCCCCTTATCTTTAAGTGTTCTCTTCTTTCAATTACAGGACTGGTTAAGACGCTACTACTTTATTTCTGGTAAAAGTATCGCTGCTTTTTGTAATGATGTCATTAGCTATGGTGGGCAAGTTTTAGCTCTGGCAATTCTTTTCAATATGCGAGTTTTAACGATTAGGGGAGCGTTTTGGGCGATCGCATTAACGTCTGCGATCGCCTTCCTTATAGGAGTAGTTGTAGAAAAGCTTTATCCACTCAGACAGCAGAGTTTACCAGCCTTTCAGAAAAGTTGGAAATCTAGCTCAAACCTCCTTGTAGCAGGACAAGTAAATTGGTTAGGTTCACAAGGCATTTTAGTACTCAGTGGATTCATCCTTGGTACTCAAGCATTAGGTGGGCTTCGAGCAATCCAAAACATTACCGGTCCATTCAATATTTTGCTCCAAGGAATGGAAAACTTTGTGCCTATTAAAGCGGCTCAAAAATATACTCAAGGTCAGTTTAAAGGCTTAACTCACTTTTTAATAAAGATTAGTGTTTTTGGTGGCATTGCTTTAGCCATTCCATCTATTGGCATTGCTATTTTTTCAAAAAACCTTATGGTACTAGCCTATGGTCAGGAGTATGCAGTTTATTCAAATCTAATTATTTGGCAGCTATTAATATGCTTGATGACCTTTCTCTGCTTTCAAGGATTCTATTTTTTCAGAACAATTGATCAAACTCAGCAAATTTTATTTGGCAGTATCATTGCTTCCTTAATTTCGATTACTTCTACGTTGCTGTTAGGTCAATCACTACATAGTATTGGCATTATGCTTTCAATTCTGTTAGGACAGTTTGGCTATGTCTTTTATTTTGGAATGGTTATATCAAAACATTCCAAACGGCTTACAAGAGATCGAATTGAATAAAGTCACTTTTGAGAACAATTCTCGCCAAACTTTGTGGAAGGTTAATTCTTACCAATGATTCCAACAATACCTCCAAATTTATTGCATGAACCCTGACTCTGAAGTAACGAATGTTTCTGATAAGCAAATGGCTAATCATCCCAAAGGGTTATTTCTCAGCTTAGAAACTATTGCTTTTTGGTTTTGGTTTTACCTGGGCATTGAGCCTGCACTAACCTACTTACTTTTTAGAAGCAATCCTCCCCTAGCAGGTCCAGTAACAGCAGTTTTTTCAGGCATCATTGCTTTTTTACTTGCACTCAGTGGAATTGTTGGCGATCAACATCAATTCAAAAAACTAATTCAGGTATTGCCTGTTCAAGCAATTCTGCTTTATGCGATATGGGCTGGAATTACAGTTGCGTGGACAGGTGCGCCGAAAGTAATCGCGTTAGTTTATTGGTTGATATTGTTTCTAAAGATTTACGTCGTTTTGAGAGTGCTGGCTTGTCAGTCTAGAGAAGCAGTTTCGCTAAACTCACTTAAGGGTTTTGTCTGGGGCGGTTTTATTTTCGCCCTAATTCCTTTGATAGCTCAAGAAACCGATATTGAAGGTCGTCTTGGGAATGAAGAATTTCTCCATCCCAACACGGTTGGAAATCAACTCGCGCTCACAAGTTTGTGTAGTATTCATCTGTCATTACAACCGCAAAACACACTCCGTGATCGACTGCTATACCTTTTTACGTTAACAGTACAGCTTTTCACCCTGCTTAGAAGTCTCAGTAAGACGGCTATTTTATGCTTTATGATCGCCACCACCGTTTACATTGTACAAAGCAGAATTAGCTTAAAGAAAAAGCTGTTAATTGTATTAGTAGCTGGTGGAATTATTGCTTTGTCATCCACCATGCTAACAAGCTACATCGATAAATATTTGAATGATCAACAGGGAGGGGAAGCTCTTGAAACAGCAACCGGTAGAAGTGGCATTTGGGAGATGACTTGGGACTATATTCAGCAGAATCCTATTTTTGGGTACGGCTTCCAATCCTATCGTTACACTGCACCCCAAATCATTGGTGTTCGACTAGTTCATGCCCATAATGATGCACTTAATATCTGGTATACCTTAGGTGGAATTGGACTAGCGTTGGCTCTGCTGACCTATTTGAGTTATACCTTTTGTGCGATTCGCGCCTCATTTAAGCGATCGCCTCAAGCAGCTTTAGGGTTGGCTTTAATGCTTTATGGCTTAGTCCGTGGATTAACTGAAGCATCTATTGACGATTTAACGACCTATTTCACCCCATTAATGTTGCTCGTTTCACAGTGGATGGCGCTTAACAAACCGCTTCCATTTAATCGAAAAGATCCTCATGCCTAAATTACTGCGCGTACTTTTTCTGAGTAGCCTGCTGATAATTCCTTTCACGACCATGGGCTTCAAATTTGCTCAACGCCTTGTAAAGCAGCACCTTGAAGAACAATCTCTGCTGGGAATTCATCTGAAGCCTCCCACAACTCCTATTCCTAAAACTCTATTTTCACTGCACGCTTTGAATTTGCAGTATGGGGCAGTTTGGCCAACGGTGCCTTTTAGTTCTTGGAGATCGTGGGATGCAGCAGGAACGTGGGCGTATTTGGAATCACAAAAAGGACAATGGAATTTTCAACTGTTAGATAAATATTTGGCATTAGCAAAACAAAGTAACGTCGAGGTTTTGTTGGTGCTTGGATTGACTCCACAGTGGGCTTCATCTCGACCTGATGAAGACTCTGCCTACCAAAAAGGCACTGCTGCGGAACCTAAACAGCTTGAGGACTGGCGCAACTATATCCGTCAACTTGCTACTCGTTACAAAGGGCAAATTCGTTACTACGAAGTTTGGAACGAGCCAAATGCCAAACGTTTTTACTCAGGCTCAACCAAGCAACTTGTGACATTGAGTCGAGCGGCTTATCAAACCCTTAAATCTGTTGATCCAACCATTAAAGTCGTTTCTCCAGCTATGTCGCCCTGCTGTGACTCTTTTAAGTACTTAGACAACTATTTTGCTGAGGGGGGTGGAAACTATGCTGACATCATTGGTTATCACTTTTATGTTGCCCCCCGTGAACCAGAAGCAATGCTGGCTAATATTAACCAAGTGAAAAGCCTAATGGTTAAGTATGGCTTAGGGCAAAAACCGCTGTGGAATACAGAAACTGGATGGCGAATTCAAAATCGAGATAAAAATCTTGATGAGGAAGAATGGGCCGGACCGGCGCTATCGATTAACGATGCTTCTGCTTATGTCGCACGAGCCTACATCATTTCTTGGGCATCAGGAGTTGAGCGGCTTTACTGGTATGCCTGGGGGCACCGAAGTATGGGATTTACTGATTACGATGGACGAACCCCAAAATTGGTAGCAGAGGCATTTAGTGAGGTGCAAAAGTGGCTGGTTGGAGCGACCCTAACTTCCTGTAAGTCTGATGAGAAAAGCACCTGGATCTGCGAATTGAAACGGGATAAAAAAAACGTGTCTCGAATTGTATGGAATACTAACAGGAACATGACTCTTGGAATTCCTAAGTCTTGGAAGGTGCAACAGATTAAAACCATCCATGGCAAATCTTATAAACCTCCGTTTGTAAATATTCAAATAAATGTCTCACCGATTTTGCTAGAGAGTTGAGAAGATGCGAATTTTGATGTTGCATAACCGTTATCAAGTTTCTAGTGGCGAAGAATCTGTTGTGAAGGCGGAACAGGCGTTGCTTGAGTCTAATGGACACACCGTAAAATTGCTGGAAGTTGACAACAGCCAGATTGAAGGAGCCTTGAGTAAGGTTAAGGCTGCATTGAACGTTGTTTATTCTCACGGTTCTAGGCAGTGGGTTAAGAATACAATTTCCGAGTTTCAACCAAATATTGTGCATGTGCATAACTTCTTCCCACTCTTATCCCCTTCTGTCTACTTTGCTTGTAACGAGTCAGGTATTCCTGTGGTGCAAACATTGCACAATTATCGAATTCTTTGTGCGATCGCCTCATTCTATCGAGATGGTCAAATCTGTGAAGATTGCTTAGGTCAACCCTTTGGTTGGTCGGGTGTGATTCATCAATGTTATCGAGGCAGCAAGATTGGGTCGGCAGCAGTATCGGCAATGGCATCGGTTCATCGGTGGCTTGGCACTTGGGCAGAGCGCGTTGACGCTTACATCTGTCTGACGGAATTTGCGCGTGAAAAATTCATCCAGGGAGGAGTACCTGCCAAGAAGATCTTTGTTAAGCCAAACTTTGTCTACTCCCAAACTTACCCCTCGGAAGCATCATCCAACTTGAATTGTGCTCCCTACGCTTTATACGTTGGTCGGCTTTGCCAGGAAAAGGGAATTAACACGTTAATAACAGCCTGGAAAAATTTGGACGGACGATTGAAACTGAAAATCGTAGGAGAGGGTCCCCTCACTTCACAAATCACACAGGAGATACAACAGGTTTCAGGAATTGAGTTATTAGGTCGGCAACCCTCCACGCAAGTCCGCCAACTTATGGCAAATGCTCGATTTGTGGTCGTGCCGTCCGAATGGTATGAAACCTTTGGGCTAGCTGTGATCGAATCGTTTTCATCTGGAACTCCTGTAATCGCTTCTAACATTGGAGCACTCGCAGAGCTAATTAAGCAGGGTCATAACGGATTGCAATTTCGACCAGGAAATGTAGAAGATTTGATTGCAAAACTTCAGTGGGCGCTCAATCACCCTGATGAGCTTGCCCAGATGGGACAAAGAGCGTATGAGGAATTTGAGGCGAAGTATACTCCTGAAAAGAACTACCATCAATTGATGAATATTTACAAAAATGTTACCAACCTCAATCCACTGCGTAGGGAAGAGTTCGCAGATTAACATCCGATGATCATCCGACTCCACTTCGACAGAAGATGGTTGACGATCTCAACTAAACTGAAAATTATTGATAGCGTTATGATTTTCAAAACGAGAAATTCCAATTGAAAAAAGTCACCAAAAATGATATCTGGCAATTTCTTGATGAGCTGTAGTAGGTATGGGTGGACAAAATAAATGCCAAAACTATAAGTAGCAAATTGCTCTAGCGGCTTGATTTGAACCATCTCATATCTCCATAGATACGTCATGAAGAAGAGGCGAAGCAGAACCTTTTGAGGAGCGGAAATATCAAGACCATTGAATGTTAAGGTCATTGGTTTTACAAATTTATTAGCTTTCCTATGCAAAACAGCTTGCATCATAGTAAGCGCGATCGCTTGAGTCAAGCGATCGCCCCTTTCAAATACTGTTCATGAATCACAACTTCGATTCAGCCATTCATGCATTATCTCCAGCGAGGACTTTTATGGAAAAAGTCCTCGCTTTTTGATTGAAAGAGATTTTCTCTATCCAAAGCGAGTTGTCGTTAGGGTAGAAAATCCTGCAAAATGTATGATGTTAAGATTAACAACAATTCCTGTTAAAGCTAACCTTAAGCTTTTTGATCCACTGTTCGATGTGAGGAAACATCTCGTGACTTCTGTTTTACAACTCTCTCAAGCGATCGCAGATGATTTAATTGCTGATTTCTTTCGCGAATCGGCAGGCGGTTGGCGCTCCGAGCGACGGTACTACACGCTCCCGCAGGGCGAAACCAAAGAAGTCGTTAGCATTATTCAAATTCGCTTTTTGCCCCAAGGTTCTCCAGAATTAATTCACCTGGCTGGGTTGCATGAACTGGCAGAAAAAACAGCCTTGACCTGCGGAGCAGAGGTCACTTGGGATAGCCAAGAATCGGTGACAGGCAAACAGCAATCCCAGGGTTCTACGCTGTTTGGGGCACTGGGCACGAGCTTGTTGCGCGATCGCGGCTTTGCGACAACCAAACCCGTCACGGCTGAATATCACTTTGCTAATCCGCAAACGCTTTGCCTCAAAACGGAATACAAAGGCTCGTCGTTTGAAGAAGAGTTGAAACTGATTGGGCAACGGTATCGCACTCGTCAAACGATTATTTCTCGCGAGGGCGAACAGCAAATGATTGGTCAATATCTGGAAAAACGGTTGTAGAGAAGGGGGCGTAGCATCTGGTTAGAACGCTTGAGATTTCGTCAAAAGTAGCTATCTAGATGCAATGCTTCTACTAATATTGGCTGGCGGATTTCCGGTGATTGACGGCGGTGACCCCGGTTGATTCCAACATCTTGCCGTAGTCCACGAGCGCATAGAGCAGCCAATGATCACCGCAATCCATCCGATTTTGCACGGTGCATTCCAGATAAGACAACGCCTCGGTCAAAATTATGCATCCGTGGGCAGCCGGTTCCGTGGCTAGATTGACAAAAGGATTTTCGCCCGGTGTTGCTGGTTTCACAAAGAAGCGGCGCAGATTTTTACCTTCCTTCAAAATATTTAATACAAAGTGTTCGCCGGAATGGGCAAGGCAATCTAGCTCACGATCCTTCGCGATCGCCACCGTGATTGCAGGCGGGCTAAATCCGGCTTGCGAGACCCATGAGGTCAGAAATCCCACGGGCGTTCCATCTGATTGCGCCGTGACCACACACAAAGACCCGGTGACACGCCCCACTGCCTGCCCCGTGCGATCGCTCATCACATCCGCGCTGGCTTGCCGGGGTGCCCGAATTTTTCGAGCGCGGTTGAGTACACGGGCAAACTCCGCCCCAGCTTTTTCACACTGCTCTAGAGTGTCCTCCGTCGGCGCAAACTTAACCCGAATCGTTTCAAACCCCAAGGGATAGCCTGCATCTTGCAGTTTGCTTTCAATTAAATCCACTGCCTCCCCACTCCACCCGTAGGAGCCGAACACGCCAGCAACTTTGGTTTGGGTTGCCGTGGATAGCACAATTCCCAAGGCTGTCTGAATTTGGGTGGGCGGATGACCTGCCAACGTTGGAGAGCCGATGATAAAGCCATCACAGTCTTTGACGGCGGCGGTGATTTCGGCTGGATCGGCAAATTCACAGTTGATCGTCTGCACGGCAACCCCAGACTGGTTCACACCTTTTGCGATCGCGGTTGCCAGAGTTGCCGTATTGCCATAAGCCGAGGTATAGAGCAGCGTTACATTCAGATCTTTCGTCTGTTGTTGCTGGCACCAGCGGCGATAATCTAACGTAAAAACGCTGAGACTATGGCGCACAATAGACCCATGCCCCGGCGCATACTGCTTGGCGGGAATCGTCGTCAGCTTGTCTAGAATTGCCTCAACTTGGGGGGCTTGGGCAGCATGGAGACAGTCAAAATAATAGCGGCGATCGCCCTCTAAGGTCTTCCATTGCTCATCAAACACCGCATCATCACACACATGAGCGCCAAATAATTTGTCGGTATACAGCACGCGAGTCGCGGGATCATACGTGCAAAGTGCATCTGGATGGCGAGGGGTGGGCACAAAGCGAAACTGGAGTTCGTGCCCATTCCCTAAATCCAGCACCTCTTCATCCCGCACAATATGCACCTTTAGGGTTTGGCTGCCAAACTCAATTCCTAAATCTTGGGCTTCATCATCGCGCGGCGAAGCCGGGGCTGGCTGATTCACGAACCCCGATCGCAGGGTATTTGCACCCGGTTTAGAACACACCACCGTCGCGTAGGGAGCCAGTTCTAATAAACGTTTGAGTGTGGTCAGCCGATTCGGATTGACATGGCTCAAAATGACATAGTTCAGTCGTTGATAGTAGAGATGATGCCCCAACTCTTCGAGAAACAGATCGGTAAAAGACTCGCCTGGGGGGTCAAGCAGCGCGATTTGTTCGGCTTGAATCAAATAGGAATTTGCCGTAGTGCCTTTTTGGCGAGCATATTCAGTTTCAAATTTGAGCCGTTCCCAGGTGCGCGATCGCAGCACAGTTGTGCCAACACCCATCTCAACAACTTGAACATCACGCGGTCTGAAATCAGCCATAGGTAGGGAATAGCCGCAAAGGGATGAATATCAAAAAAAGGAAGCGCCAAGAAATATCAAACCATCTAAAAATCAAAATCTCACCATTTGAGCTAGAAAGCTCACCCATTTCTTTCAACATAAAATAAGGCTGGAGTCTTTTTTTGGGGAAAGCTCACTTGAACCATTGGCGCAGTCGCTTGCTGCAACTGATAAACAATTTCTAAGGTTTGCAGCCCGTCTAACACAGCTGCCCGAATAATCGGATCTTTCTCCCGCTTTAGCATGACCCGAAAGTAGTCGGCGATTTGATGACGCGATGGTATTCTGCTGGAATTTTGCCGATTTGTTCTGCGCGATCGCGACTCCAAACGAGAGGTATCGTCCAATACGGAAACCGAATCAGTCAGGTGCCGGACTGCCAATAGCCGTTTCAAAGGATCGGGATGTGCCAAATCAAACAGGAGTTGATTAATGGGAATGTGCGCGCGGGGATCTGGGCGATTGCAAATGTGCCAAACCAGCAGCCCCAGCCCCGTCAGCGTTCCCAGCCCCTGCAAAATCACCCCAGATGCAATCCAAGCGCTATCCGATTCTGCCCAAATTGCAGTGGCGAGATAGGTACTAAAGGTGGCGATCGCTCCGGCACCTGCCGCCACGATCAACGGTTGATTCCAACCTTTTAGCCGCTTACGGATCGCCACCGTGTTAATAGGTTTCCAGTTGGGCATCGAATAGGTCAGCAGCATCGCCGCAACGCCAGTGCCAGTGGCAAAAACTAATCTGCCATCCCAAGACAGCAGCGCGATCGAGCCTATAGTAACGACCACCCAGCTACCCGATGCAAATCCATGCCGTGAGGAAAACCGTCTGAGCGTTTGAGCTTTGATTTTTTCCAGCGGCAAATCTTGAATTGCGCTGATTAGAAACCGCCATCGAAACACATTTTTTGCTGCATGAGATGAAACTTTTGTCACCGTGTCAACCCGCTCAAAAAGTATTGCAACCTAAAACCCAGTCATTCATTAATCTATTTCCCCTATAAATTCTACAACTGGAACCCAGCGCCCGCGATCGTGTCTTAAAGAATCGATCATGAGATGCTATGACGAGGAGATGATGATTCGGTACAATCGAGGTTACAGGCTTACCGCAAAGGAATTTTGGAGTGGTTACTCTTGGTGTCAACATTGACCACATCGCGACTATTCGGCAGGCGCGACGGACGGTAGAACCCGACCCGATCGCCGCTGCAATGTTGGCGGAACTCGGTGGAGCAGATGGCATCACCGTGCATTTACGAGAAGATCGGCGGCACATTCAAGACCGAGATGTGCAGTTATTGCGCCAAACCGTGCGAACCCATTTAAACCTTGAAATGGCAGCAACCGATGAAATGGCAGCGATCGCCCTAGAAGTTAAACCTGATTATGTGACGCTCGTTCCAGAACGACGAGAAGAAGTAACGACAGAAGGCGGGTTAGATATTGCTGGACAATCTGCCCGCATGACCCAAGTGGTGCATGAACTGCAAGCCGCTGGAATTCCAGTCAGCTTATTTATTGATGCCGATGCTGCTCAAATCGATGCCTCGGTATCGGCTGGAGCCAAATTTATTGAACTGCATACGGGGCGATATGCCGATGCCAAAGGAGAAACAGCGCAACAAAAAGAACTATACGCCCTAGAAGACGGCTGCAAACGGGCGATCGCGGCGGGGCTAAGAGTGAATGCAGGGCATGGGCTAACCTATTGGAATGCTTACCCGATCGCTTGTCTGCCAGGGATGGAAGAATTGAATATTGGGCACACCATCATCAGTCGAGCGGCACTCGTTGGCATGGAACGCGCCGTTCGAGACATGAAACTTGTGATTCGTGGCAATCCATAAGTTTTATGAATTGCCACGAGTTTTAAATTAAGCGATCAAATTCATCAGGCTCCTGGATAAGATAAAATCCTGCAATTCATCTCAAAAGTTACCTGATCCCTATAGATTCACCACAGTTTCGGTTCACTCACAGGTTCACCCACAGATTCACTATGCAAACTTACTATTTCGTACTGGCTAGTCAAAGCTTCTTAGCTGGAGAAGCGCTGGATGAAGTGTTGAAAGAGCGCACTCGCTATTATCAAGAGCAAGAAAAAGAAATAGACTTTTGGCTCGTCCATCAACCTGCTTTTTTGGAATCTCCGGCGATGGAGACTCTCAAAACTCAGTGCCCTCAGCCTTCAACAGCAGTTATTTCAACCAATCCTCAGTTTATTAACTGGCTAAAACTGCGGCTAGAATTCGTCCTTACTGGAGAGTTTCAAGCGCCCTCAGAAGCGATTCCACACGCGATCGCGTCTTTGGCACCTGCATCATAAGATTGACCCACAGCTTTCATCTAACCCACACAACGGCAGTATCGCTCCATTTTCGACCCTCATTGTTCAACGGTTCCCTAATGATTCAAGTTCATCGTCGATGTGCCGCTCTATTGGCAACCTCCATCTTGTTATCAACCGGGACAAAAGCTCAAGCCCAAGCGTTGCCCCCTGCTGAAGTTTTGCCCCCTCAAACCACCAGTTACGCAACCTGTCAGCCGCCTGCCCCCAATGAGTATCTATTGCTGATTGTGACTCGTACCCCCGATAGCCAAACCCAAGTACAGCAGCTTTTACCCCCCAATACGACCGTTGGCGCTTGCAATTACTTAGAAGACACCGTCACTCGTGTGGGTGGATTTAGAACCGTTGAACGGGCAAATGCTTGGGCAAAATATATGACGGAGACGACTGGACTGGCTGCCTTCGTGGCTCGTCCGGCAGAACTTCCGCAAGGGTCACCTACGGCTGCAACTTCTACCCCTTCGACGATCTCAAAACCGCAGAAGCCCACAGCGCCGTCTTCAACGGCAACAAAACCAAATGATTCTGCCCGCTATGACCCCAAGCCGCTAGGGACTGGCTATGCAGTGCTGGTTGATTACCAAAACCAACCCGAAATGGCGGTAAAAGTTCGGCAGATCCTTGGAAAAGACGTGGGGCTGGTTGCCTACGGGCAACGCCCATACCTGCTGGCAGTTTACACGGTTGATTCAACGGCGGCAAACACGGCGCTAAAATTGTTGAGCGATCGCGGTTTGTTGGCAACCCTCGTAGATAGCCGTCGCGTCATTTTGTTGCGCCGCACGGTTTCCTAACCCTCCACGGGTGAGCCGGGTGGATTGAGCGTAGCCGAAACCCACCGAGAACAAGTAGACCACTCAGCCTATCTATTGAGCCACGATTCTTCTTTGGCGCACAGCCTTTCGATCGCCTGGTCTGCGGTAATCAGGCGTTTTAGAACGACCTGTCCAATATTTTTTCCTTCGACTTCCAGTTGAATGCCATCACCAGGCTTAACCTCCAGCATCAACACCGCTTCTTCAACACGATAGAGACATAATTTCTCACCGTTTTCCCAAATGAAAAGCTCCACTGGCTCAATGTGAGGTTTTCGTCGCCAAGCGCTTTCGCTCCACAGTCCGCTTAATTCCCAAACTCGACCAATCGTCCAACCCTCTGACAAAAAAAAGTATTTCACAACCTTTAAAAGTCCTGAAACTTGTGGTTTTATCTCGCCATCAGTTTAGCTGATACTTGTTTCATCTGGTTCCTCGAAAGAGCAAGATTAGCAAAATGATCCCCGTTAGAATCCAAGTTTTCTGTGACGGTCAAGACCATGTGAGATGATGGGGAGATATACTTTTTGCTCAGTAATAAATTACTCAGAAGATTATGGCTCGAATTCAATTTGCTAAGGGTATGGACGAAGATGTGATTCCTGATGTTCGTTTAACCCGTTCTCGTGATGGTAGCAACGGAACTGCAACGTTTTATTTTGAGAATCCTAAGGCGCTTAGTCCTCAAAATACTGAAGCAGTTACAGGAATGTATCTCATTGATGAAGAGGGCGAACTCACGACGAGAGAAGTGAAAGCTAAGTTTATCAATGGGCAGCCCGCCGCGATTGAGGCGCTTTACGTGATTAAGTCGGAGGCAGAATGGGAACGCTTTCTGCGATTTATGGATCGATTTGCGGATCAAAATGGACTGGATTTAACGAAGTCGAAATCTGAATCTGAATCTGAGTAATGAACGGGGGCGATCGCATAAGCTATGGAGCGCCTTTGCTATTGCCTCACTGCTGCCGTTGCTGCGTGATTTTATGGGATTAACGCCTCATCCTGATACTCTTCTGATTCCACTGAATTGCGCAGTGGTTACTATTAGCGATACGCGCACTCCTGAAACCGATCGCAGTGGTCAATTGATTCAGCAGTTATTGGTGGAAGCCGCTCATCACGTCACGGCTTACATCATTATTCAAGATGAGCCTACTCAAATTGAGCAGCAGTTGTACCTGTTCGCACAATCTAATGTAGAGGTCATGATTCTGAATGGAGGCACGGGAATTGCCCCACGAGATACCACCTACGATGTAATTGAGCGCTTGCTGGAAAAAAGCCTTCCTGGATTTGGAGAGATCTTTCGCTGGCTCAGCTACGCAGAAATTGGATCACGGGCGATCGCATCACGAGCGATCGCGGGTGTTTTCCAGGAAACATTGATCTTTTCCTTACCCGGTTCAAGCAACGCTGTTTTGTTGGCAATGCAAAAGCTGATTCTGCCAGAAATTCGACATTTGGTCAGTCAACTGAAAACGGGAACTCGCTAAAGCCCAGCAATCAGAACAGACTCAAAAGTCAAGCCTCGGTATGAGACTTGACTTTTGAATAGCGCACGATTGAATCGCTGAACAAGCGAAACTACCGCGATCGCTGAACACTGGCTTGCTTACCCGTAGTCGGTTGATTGGGGCGTGCCAAGATAATTCTCTCTAGGACAGAAACCGCACCTGAATACTGAGGATCTTTCAAGGTCGCTAGCAACTTAGGATTAGATGACAACGTTTGTTTATCGGTTTCTGTCAAGTCAATTTTGACATCGGGAGCAATTCCCTTATGGCTGATGTCAGTGCCTTTTGGCGTGTAGTAATGAGCGATGGTCACTGCTAGCCCTGACCCATCTGCTAAATTATGAACCGACTGCACCAACGCCTTGCCAAAGGTCTGGCTGCCCACAACCGTCGCGCGACCGTTATCTTTCAAAGCACCCGTCAAAATTTCGCTGGAACTAGCAGAATTACCATCCACCAGCACCACTAATGGCAACTTAGTCAACGCGGTTTGGTTGGCAGAAACCTCTTCATTTTTGCCCCGGCGATCGACCGTGCGAACGATCGCACCCTCTCCCATCCACATCCGGCTAATCTCAATGCTCGACTGCAATAGACCACCTGGATTACCGCGCAGATCTAGCACAAACCCATCTACCTTTTGAGTCTGCAAATCCTTAATCGCCCGGCGCATTTGCTCAGCAGCATGAGAACTAAATTCATTTAATCGAATATAGCCAATTCTGCTCCTGCCTTCT
This sequence comes from Leptolyngbyaceae cyanobacterium, assembly GCA_041752515.1. Lineage (GTDB taxonomy): Bacteria > Cyanobacteriota > Cyanobacteriia > Leptolyngbyales > Leptolyngbyaceae > ULC077BIN1. The sequence continues at coordinate 19,752 of JBGSWI010000128.1, forward strand.
TGATTTAGAGAAGATCGCACCGTTGCTAATTCAATCCGGGCGCGAGTGATAGACACCGTAAAAGGTTGTCCTTGCTCTCGAAGAATTCCCAGGTTAACTTTTGTGCCCACATCACCCCGAATTAGATTGGAGGCATTTTCTACCGTCATACCCTTGGTTGGTTTGCCGTTGATCGACATAATGCGATCGCCCGACTTAAGACCCGCTTTAAGGGCAGGCGAATTTTCAATCGGCTCTACCACCGTCAATGTTTTTGTGCTCTCAGCAACTTCTAAGCGAATACCAATCCCAGAAAGCTCCCCAGAGGTTTGATTAGTGAGTGCCTCATACTGCTTTGGATTCATGAAGCGAGTGTAGGGATCATTCAGCTTTTCTAGCTCCTTGCGGAGGGCGGCATAAGCCTGCTCGCGGGAACTATAGTCCTTATCTAAAAGGCGCTGTCGAACCTGTTGCCAATTAACTCGGTTAAATGTGTCGTCAACATATTCACGGTTCACGATTTGCCACGCTTCGTCCAAAACGGCTTTGGGGCTATCCTGCAAAGCGGCTCGTACACGACCCAGACCAGGACCAAACAAAGATACTGCGGCAGTAGCTGCAACTGCTCCTCCGCAAAGCGCCAACTTTGAGAGTGAAACGTGCTTCAAGGTTCGGTTCATTAGAATAACTCAAAGAGCTAATAGATTATTTTTTGATGATAAAAGCAGGTCGCAGGCGATCAAAAAAGCAGCAGCTTTAAAACGCATGGGATCTACTACAGGTGCAAACTAGCCTCAACCGGAAAACTTTACGGAACTTCTTTACAGAGCTTATACATTCTCTTACAGGGTTTGAGTTCAAAATACAGGATTTGAATTCAAAAACAAGATAGCAAAGTCAACAGCTTTAGACAGGGCTAAAAATGCCAGTTCTCAAATTGTCTTCCCTGCACTAAGCTCAAATGAAATCAGGTAAATCTCAGAATCTAATTATAGTCTTTGCGTCAATTTAACTGAAATCACCGAATTCGACTAGGTGTAAATCATAAATTTTGCTGAAGCTTGTATGTTTATTGGTTGATCCCGCCGATATAACAAGGCGCAATTCAATTACATTGAACTAGGAAGTCAAAAAGATTTCTTTATAAGGACAGGAGATGGAGCATCTTAAGCGCAAAAACAGCCCAAAATGGCTTAGCTTAGCTGGGTTGGGAGCGATCGCCCTCGCTGCACTGATTGGGATAGTTTTGATCCAGCGATCGCAGCTTGATCAGCCATCCCAATGGGCAGAAAACCCCAAGCAGGCTGAAGCGCAAGAAGCCCTAAAATTAAAGCTCCTCAGCCGCGCTCCAACCTTTGGGTTTGATAATGTAGTTTCAGACTGGGTCTTTCTCAACTTTTTGCAATACTACGGTGATGAGGCGGCACGTAAAAAAACTGGGTACTCCCTCAGTCCTGAATACTTTGACATTGTGACCCGACTTGATCCTCTGTTTACCGATGTTTACATGTTTATTTCTAGCTCGGTGTCTTAC
>JBGSWI010000129.1:0-20244 GCA_041752515.1 Leptolyngbyaceae cyanobacterium
TAGCATTGCCACGTTTTTGCCGTCTTTGTTCACTTTATATTCAGCAAATCCTTTCTTTTCTTGGGCAGGAACCACCTCATAGCCCCGGATGCCGTCGGGGAAAATTTTGTTGAATTTTGCGCCTTGTTCCGCTTTTTTGGCAACTGCCGCAGGTGCGCCTCGCTGCGTTGTCTCTTTTTGAACCTGAGAATAGCGAGATTCTTGAGTAGGAGCGCAGGCTGAAATAAACAGCACCAAGCTAATCAATAAAGGGGCAAGAATTTTGCGCCAACGAACAGAGTTCATAACGGTCTCCTTTAGAAAAACGGGACTACTGAAAATTTTGTCTTAATTTGGCTTCGTCTGTAGCAAAATACTCAAAAATCTTAAGGCGAGCATTGAAGCACTGCGAGTACAAATTTACATTAAAAAGTTTTGCGTATTCCGTTACTGACTCCTAATCCAAACTTAAATCCATCATTAAAAACTTTTGCTCCTTTTGTCTTCATCCTTAATGTATAAATACGCAGAGAGTATAAATATGCAGAGACTTGGGCGCGGGTTGCGAAAGTGGAGCGCAACTTAGAAAAGCACTTTTCGGTGGAGCTTTAAGCCGCTACTCAGCAATTTGTGTAAAGATTTGGAAAGCTCACTTTTACTCTTAACGCATGTGCCGCTTACTCGGCTACTTTGGCGCTTCCGTGCCGCTTGATCGGCTTCTCTACAAGCCCGAACATTCCCTAATTGTGCAAAGCTATCAGCCGCGTGAGATGACTGCGGGGCTGCTGAATGCGGACGGATTTGGAGTGGGCTGGTATCATCCGCAGCGGGATGTGGAGCCATTTTTCTACAAAAATACGCTGCCGATTTGGAATGATGTTAATTTGCCTAGCCTGAGTCGCTATGTGGAATCGGGCTGTGTGTTAGCCAGTGTTCGGAGTGCAACAGTAGGGCTATCGGTTGATTTGAGCAACTGTCAACCTTTTCAAGCTCAGCAAGTTTCATGCATTCATAATGGCTTTATTGATAATTTTCGCCAAACGCTTTATCGTCCGATTCGGGAACGGTTGAGCGATCAGGTTTATCAATCTATTCAAGGTACGACTGATTCTGAACATATTTTTGCGCTGCTAGTGAATGAACTGGTTGAAGATCCGCAGACTTCATTAACCGAGGCTTTGACGCGATCGCTCACGATCCTGTCTCAATTGGGCAAACAATACGCGACTGATTTTTCTGCCAATTTGATCATCAGCGATGGGCAGCAGATGGTTGCCACTCGATATGCCAGCAGAGATCCGGTGCCCAGTTTATATTGGCTGAGGGATGATCCGCTGTTTCCTGATGCCGTGTTGATTGCTTCTGAGCCGCTTTTTGATGCCAATTGGATTTCTTTTGGCGATCGCCGTATCCTTACCATTGACCATGACTTCAACATCGAAACCCACGATCTTTAGCGGCTCACTCCCGGCTGTTCCAGTCGCCCGTTCGTTACGCCATTCGTTACGCCAATGGATGACTGAGTGCCGCGAATCTACGCTGTCATTATTTAAAAACATTGACTACGAAACGCTGTGCTGCCAAGCTCACCCAGACTTTAGCCCCATCGGCTGGCATTTGGGGCATATTGCCTACACCGAATCACTCTGGTTACTGGAGCGCTCTGCCGGATATCCACCCCAGTTTCCTGAATATCACCGTCTATTTGCGGCGGATGTTTTACCCAAGGTCGATCGCGTCAAACTGCCTCCCCTGGCGGAAATTGAAGCCTATTTAGGCAAAATTCGAGAGCAGGTTTTTGTCTATCTCGCGATCGCGCCCATTGAGCAGCAAGAACGGTTGTGGCGATGGTTATTGCAGCACGAAAGCCAACATTGCGAGACGATCGCGATCGTCTTGGCAATCAAAGCACAACAATCGCGCCACTCTAACTGCGCGCCCCCTACCTCTGACTCCGCACCCTGCACTCCCATGATTCAAATTCCTGCGGGTGCTTTTGAAATGGGCAATGGGGCGATCGCGGCATTGGATAACGAACGCCCCATCCATCGGGTAGATCTGGAAACATTCTGGATTGATCCGTACCCGGTTACCTGTGAGCAATACCGTAGATTTATGCAAGCGGGCGGATACCAGACTGCTGCTTACTGGTCAGTTGAGGGCTGGCAATGGCTCCAGCAGCAGCCCGTCACCCAGCCGTTTTATGGGTCAGATGACCCAGCTTTTGATCGGCATCCCGTTTGCGGCGTGAGTTGGTATGAAGCCGAAGCCTATGCCAACTTTGTCGGCAAGCGATTGCCCACAGAAGCCGAATGGGAAAAAGCAGCCGCCTGGAAAAGTGCTGCCCAACTGCCATTAATTTTTCCGTGGGGAAATGAGCTTCCATCTCCAACGCTGTGCAACTCCGGTCACAGCATTGGACAGACCACCCCGGTGGATGCCTACCCCCAAGGAGTCAGTCCCTTTGGCTGCCATGACATGATAGGCAACGTCTGGGAATGGACTCGCTCGTGGTTTCAAGGCTATCCCAACTTTGCTAGCTACCCTTACCAGGGCTACTCCCAGACCTATTTCGATAATCAGCATCGAGTGTTGCGGGGAGGCAGTTGGGCAACGCGATCGTGGGCGTTACGCAACACCTTTCGCAACTGGTATCATCCCCATGTACGAGAAATCTTCGCAGGGTTTCGCTGTGCCCAAGATCCGCATTAAAAACACAAAACATCTCCTAGGTCAACGCTGAGTGCAATGCACACGCTGCGCGAACGCGAACAAAACTGCAAAACTCAAAACTATTTTCCCTAGGGCATAAAGCGGCTCGCGAGTCGCATGGCATCCCCTAAATCAACGTTGCCATCGTTGTTAGAGTCTAAAAAGTTATTGAGTAGAGGATTTGAGTTGCCTTCGAGGGTTGTGCCAGAGCCGAGTAAATTGAGCAGGACTGGAACTAGAGAAGCCAGTAGCCCTTGAATGGTGCCAGCAGGCAATCCGGTGCGCTGGGCAATTTCTGCGGCAATTTGGGCTTGCTGATCGGGGGAGAACAAGGCAGATACGGCGGCAGAATTGGAGCCAATGCCGCCAAATTGATTGACGATCGCCGCTACTTGAGAGTCTCCGCCTTCAGCCTGCTGTTGCTGCAACGCCGATCGCACATAGCCGCCCAGCAGGGATACCATCGTTTCACCAGTTCCGGCATCTATATTATTATTTCCAGCGATTTGCTGCACGGTGCCCAAAATATCGCTCATTTGATCAGGATTCGCCTGTTGATTCGGGTTGGCGATCGCGCCCATGATTTGGTCAAAAAGTCCCATCGTTTCACATTGCTAAACTGCCACCATTCTAAGCAAAAGGCTCAACGCAAAATAGTTGAGCCTTCGTTCTTCAATTTTTTAGCCCCTAAATTAGCGAGCTAAACTCGCTGTTAGCCAACTTCTACGCCGCTGGTGTCAACCGAAGTTGCACCGCTCACGCCAGATGCCACAGACGTTGCCTTCGCTAAAAAGTCTTGGCTAGGCACTTTACCCTTCAACACGACTGTGCCGCCCGTTTGAGCGACCCAAAGAGTTTCAACATCATCAATTTGTCCATCGTCATCAAAGGCTTTAGCCACGCGCTTTGCCAAACCACTCTGGTCATATTCTCCATTCAAACCTACCCGCTCAGCCGGGATGGCGCTACCTGTAGGAGCATTTGCAGGAGCCGCTTCAGCAGGAGCCGCCTCAGCTTTTTTGCCGCCAAAAATTCTATCTAAGAAACCCATAGGTTCAATCATCTCCCAATATTTCGATTCACAATGCAGAGTAGCTTAAAGAAGCTGCTAAGTACATTACCAAAAGATAGAGGAAAACAGCGTTGTGCAAATAACCGGAAGAGACATCTTAAGAAAAAATTTCCAATAAAGGAAAATGAGTCTGAGGTTGAGAGACTCAGTTATACCGTTTTGAATTTTGTTCGCGTAGCGTCTCCGCAGGAGATATTTTGAGTTTTGAGTTGCAAGACACAGAAACATTGCCGCTTCCAGCCGATCATCTGTTGCGTTTCAATTTCAAATTGGTATTAGGCAAGGTGCGACTTTTGTAAAACAGCACGAAGACTGCCCACTCTGCGAGGAGCAAGCTACACCCTAGCCCTCTTCCAGCAGGAAAGGGAACCAGAAATGTCTGAAAGCCATTCTCCTTGGGGAGGAGGGTTGGGATGAGGGCAAATTAGTTGCACATCAGGCTAACTCAATTCTGGGGCTAACGGTTTTGCAGCCAGCGCTTTTTGGGATTGTGATGCTTTGGATAGCAACTTTCCTGCCTGTTTTAGATCCACATTGCCGCCACTGATCATCACGCCGATGCGGGCGTTGGGAAGCCGAAGCACTCCTTCTAGCAGAGCGGCAGCGGCGATCGCCCCAGTTGGCTCCACTACAATTTTCAAGCGTTCCCACAAAAAGCACATACTGCGAAGAATGGCGGCTTCGGAAACGGTCACCATATCGTCCACATAGTGCAGCATCAAGGGGAAAGTGTACGCGCCTAAGCAAGCAGTCCGTGCACCATCGGCGATCGTGTCGGGATTATGCACCGTTTGCAGCGTTTTGCTGTAGAACGATCGCGTGGCATCATCGGCTCGTTTGGGTTCCACTCCCACCACCTGACAGCGGGGCGATAGTGTGTGAGCGGCGATCGCGCAGCCAGCCAGCAACCCGCCGCCGCCGCAACACACCAGCAGCAGATCCAATTCGCCCACTTCGTCGATCAACTCTTTTGCCGCAGTTCCCTGTCCGGCAATCACAGACGGATGATCGTAAGGCGGAATTAGGGTTAAGCCGCGCTCATCTGCCAGGGTTTTCCCCCACTCTTCTCGATTCGTCGTGGCGCGATCGTAGAGCAATACCTCTGCGCCATAGTCGCGGGTGGCAGCTTGTTTCACCGCTGGCGCATCCGCAGGCATGATAATCGTGGCAGAAATATTGAGCAGGCGACCTGCTAGCGCGATCGCCTGACCATGATTGCCCGATGAATACGCAATCACTCCTCGCTGTCGTTGTTCGGGCGACAATTGCGCCAGCGCATTATAAGCGCCCCGAAACTTGAAGGAACCTGTTCTCTGAAAGTTTTCGCACTTAAAAAAGACCCGGCTGTTCACCCGGCGATCGACCGTAGTTGAAGTGACGACAGGGGTACGATGGGCATATCCCTGAAGCCGAAGCGCTGCTCCTTCAATATCCGAGTAAGTCACCATCCGCAAGGGCGACGCGGCTTGAACTACTTCAGAATCGGTCATGGGGATGGGCAATTAAAGGAATTGCTTTCATGCGATCGCGCGCTCCTAAAGATTAAGGTCCCGCAAAAATAGCCGCTTCAATGTCGTGGCGGCTGAGGGAATATTTGAACGATCGCTGCACAGCGCGATCGCCGTCGCCAAACTCAAAATAGCGCACACTAAGCTGATCCACATCCAGCCATAGTTCTGCCTTCCAGCCTGCCCGCTTAATGTGCCAACAGTGCAAATCCTCACGATCTTGCTGGCAATCTTGAGTTTTCAACCACTGCTCGATATCTGGAAGCGGATGATTGTAAAGCGGCGTATCGGCAGAAGGAAGTGACATAGAAAAACTGTTTCTCACTGAGATCTTTGTAATAAAGGTTAGGGCGTTTTGGGGAAGACGTAATCAGTTCCCCCTTTAGCAGGGATAAATGGCTGAGTGACTATGGGCTGAGCCTGGGGCATGGGTTGGGCAGTCATCGGTTGCATCACGTCTCCACGGGTTAACCCGATCGCGATCGTCAGACAGAGGCAGCCTACAAACGTCAACCCCAAAACAAATAGGGCAAACAGTTCACCCGGCGAAAGGGGGCGATCGGTAGCGTCTAGGTAAGCAGAGGACGACAGGGGCTGATTTTGAGCCGATGCTCGATGCAGACTGGGCAAAGGTTGCACCACGGGGATGGAAGAATATCCAATTCTATGATTGTAAGCCGTGCGTCGATCGTCGCTAGTTAGGGTCGCATAGGCTTCATTCAACTGCTGAAACTTAGCCGTGGCGATCGCGCTTGGCAACATAGTCGTATCAGGATGATACAGCTTACTTAGCTCGCGATAAGCCTGCCGAATTTGCTTGACAGATGCCGATGGATGAATTTTTAGCATGGCATAGTGAGTGATTGCCCCCCCATTTTTGGATGAACTGCCACCGCCCTCTGTTGAATTTGATCGATCCTGCGCCACGAACGCCCTACCCGCTAAAGGTTTAGGTGTGAAAAATAACTTCTGATCATTGTAACTGGCAAACAAGCACTGAAGGAAGATGAGGGAATAGGGAATAGGGAACAGAAACGCGATGAGCGACTTTCCCGAAACCATGCAAAGACAGCCCTCACCCTAGCCCTCTCCCAATGGGAGAGGGAAGCGGAAATTTCTGAAAACCCCTCTCCATAGGGAGAGGGGTTTGGGGTGAGGGCAATTAGTAGCACATCGGGTACAGAAGATTAATGCAAACAAAAGCCTTCTAGCGGAGACCCCGCGTGAACAGAACTCAAAATTCAAAACTCAAAACTCAAAACTTAAAACTTAAAACTCAAAACTCAACTCTTCGCACTCCGCACTCGCTCTCCCCCAGATGCCAATGAGCAACATCCAGCCCATGATATTAACGCGGGCATCAAACAGCGTCACATCGAACAGGCTGAAAAGGGTGATGCTGCAAAAAGCAACAAGGAAGCTGAAGTAGATTAAGCGATCGCCCTCCTGCCCAGATTCCTGCAATCTAACTAAACTGCGCCAATATTGAACGCCTTGAGCGACCACCCAACCGACCAAGCCCAAAAACAGTAAAGTTGCCGGAATGCCCACTTCCGCCAGCAGCATCAGCGGCAAGCTATGAGGATGACCCAAAACAAAGCCTGTTTCAGCTTGATAGAGCGGGGTGAAGTTTCGTAAACCCCAGCCGAAGACGGGGCGCTGCTGCATCAGTGACCGGGCAAACTCCCACTGAGTTGTGCGAAGGGTGGGAACGGGGCGATTGGGATAGAGATCATCGGTGATTCGTGCCCAGAAAAAAGCAGGAATGAGGGTTCGGAGCGGCGGCTGTAGGGGCGCGGGTCCAAAAGCGGCGGCTACGATCGCACCAACGACTAACCCGACTACTGCCCCTAGCCAGCGCCAACCGACAGCCATTGCAAAAATCAAGCAAGCCCCCGCCGCGATCGCCCAGGCATTGCGCGAATTCGTCAAAATCAGCGCTCCGCCATTCAGCAGCAGCAGTCCCGCCCAGAGCATCACTTCCCAATTCCACGCACCCAAACCTCGCCGCAGGCTGCGCCCAATCGCCTCAATCCAAAAGCCCAAACCTAAACTAAACGTAATTACCAAATAGCTTGCCAGCACGTTTGCATAAGTCAGCACCGCAGACATCCGACCGGGCGGAGTGCCCTTTAAGTCATACTGCCAGTCAATTACAATCCACAGCACTTGAATATGCAAGAATTGCTGATAGCCCAACCCGCAGAACAGCATTTGCAGATAGCCAATCAAGCAGACCAGCACCGATGGCACCACCAGAACCCAGCCTAAGCGGCGGAGTTGAGCGGGCGTTTGAATCAGCGGACTCAAACTGGCAAAACAAAAAAAGTAGGGCAAAAAATTAAACAAGCCCAAAAACGCAGCGCCCCGATGTTCGGCAACGGCGGCGCTGAGGATTATCAATCCGCCTAGAAGCCCAAACCCCTGGTTGATGGGGGATGCCCTGATTTGGCTAGATCGCTGCCGCCAAACCGCGATCGCCGCCACCATCATGCCCACGCAGCCAAACAGCGCGCTAAACGGCAACATCAACAGCCCAGCTTGCGCCAATGTCCAGGCAAATCTCAAGGATGGGTCGGGATGAATCTGAAAGAAAGTCTTTTTCTGGAACCAGCGCCTAAGCAAATTCAAAGCACTCTGCACGGGTTAAGCGAATTTGGGCAAGGGCATAAATCGTCGGAATCACCCGCCCATAGTTTGTGGAAACCGATCGCCAGCCCAGATCGGCAAAAAAGTACATCCACAAAGCAGGACCTAAACAGGCAAACACCCCGCGCACTGCGGCATATCGAGCCGCGCTCAGCGCCATCCCTTGCCGCGCCGTTTGCACTGCTAGCGCGTTTTGCAGTTGGGTCGCGATCGCCCCACTCAAGGCAGCGGCTTGCGCGACCTGATAGCGGGCAACATAGACCGCAAACTGTTTAGCAATCAACTGCATCAACATCGGGCGAACCACCGAAGTGATCGCGATCGCCGTACTGCCCTTCACCACCAAACTCATCGGATCTTGCTGAACAGCCAGCGGCAACTGCGGTAACAGTTGCGACTTTGTCAGAGAGTGTTTAAGCTGAATAGTAAACGCCCCTTTTTCTGTTGCTGGTAACTGCTTCCATGCCCGTTCTAACAATCCTAGAAACACTTCTGCTTCTAAATCCACCGTAGACATCGACATTTTGTATGGCAACCGCAGATGGCGACAGACCTGAATTAAGATTTGGCGATAGCTCAATTGACTGGTTTTTTGACTAATCACCGTCAGCCCATCCGCCGCCAGATAGCGAAACCGCTCTTCCAGCGCGTCTAACCAGCCTTCGCGATCGCGGCTTTGAATGTCCAGCGGGTCTGCCTTTCTGAGATAATCCAAGGGGTTGAACCTGGGGCGAAAAAGAATCTCCGTCAAATCCTGCAATTCTTCATCCGTTGCCAACTCTAACGCCGTCCTCAGTTCATCCACTTCAATACCTCACCTTTGACGGGAACAACCTTGCTTGCAATATTCTACTCAATGTCGCCTCAGTCTGTTTTGATAGTTTCCACCAAACTCCAGCAAGAATGAACCTTTCCCGATAAAAATAAGAACCTATGGCACGCGAACTGATTACTCTTTTATCTAGCCGAGAAATTGACAAAATGCGTCGAGCAGGGCATTTAGCCGGTCAACTCTTGCATCACCTCAGCGACTTTGTTAAACCGGGCATCAGCACCCTAGAACTCAACGACGAAGCCGAACGCTGGACTCAGGCACAAGGAGCCAAAAGCGCTCCCCTTGGCTATGGCGGCGACAAAAATCGCCCTGCTTTTCCGAAGTCAATCTGTACCAGCGTCAACGAAGTAGTCTGTCATGGGATTCCCAACGCGAAGGAAATTCTTAAAGACGGCGACATCCTGAATATTGATGTGACGCTGATTGTGGATGGCTATCATGGCGACACCTCCAAAATGTTTTTGGTGGGCGAACCCTCTCCCGTGGCTAAAAAGCTGGTTGAAGTGACCAATGAATGTCGGCGGCTGGGAATTGCCGCCGTGAAACCCAATGCTAGAGTAGGCGACATTGGCGCAGTGATTCAGGAATATGCTGAGGCACAGGGCTTTTCGGTGGTGCAAGATTTTGTGGGGCATGGCATTAGCAATGTATTTCATACGGCTCCCCAAATTCCGCACTATGGCGATCGCGGTAAAGGATTGCGCCTGCGCCCCGGTATGGTGTTCACCATTGAACCGATGATTAATGAAGGCACCTGGGAAGTCGAGATTATGGGAGATGAATGGACAGCGCTCACCCTCGATCGCAAACTTTCTGCCCAAGCCGAACACACGATCGCCGTGGTGGAAGGCGGCGTAGAAATTCTCACGCCCTATCCCGGTGGCGACGCATAAGCAACCAATGGATACTCTGCCCAAGGCTAATACGGCTCGGCTTGCTCAACAAATTCAGTTTGTGATCGAGCTAGACAAACTCAAAACCGTGCTGCGGCAAACCTGGCTCACCGATGCCTCCCGCCGAGAAAACAGCGCTGAGCATTCCTGGCACATTGCCCTGATGGCAATTGTTCTGGCGGAATATTCCCCGGTTCCTGTGGATGTGTTGCGAGTAATCAAAATGCTGTTGGTGCATGATCTGGTAGAGATCGATGCGGGTGACACCTTTTGTTATGACATCCAGCACAACGCCAGCAAGAGCGATCGCGAAACTGAAGCCGCCGATCGCCTATTTGGGTTATTGCCAACCGATCAAGCAGCAGACCTGCGATCGCTGTGGGAAGAATTTGAAGCCCAGCACACTCCCGATGCCTTATTCGCTTGCTCCCTCGATCGCCTGCAACCCTTACTGAATAACCAGCAAACCCAGGGCGGCACCTGGAAAGCCAACGGCATTACCCGCGATCGTGTCCTTCAGCGGATGGCACCGATCGCCACAGGTGCGCCGGAACTGTGGGAATTCGTCCAGCAACTATTGGATGATTGCGTCACCGCAGGCTTTTTGCAGCCAGAACCGATGACTATGAAATGAGAATGCAGCCTAAAGACTCACTTATGCGGTATGGTATGCGTGAAATTTCTGGTATGCCGTGATGCGTTGGCGATTCGTAAACCGATCTCTATGGCGATCGCTCTTTTCCCTTTTATCTGCCGCTTTACTGGGGTTCGGGCTAACTGCCACTCTTCATGCGTGTCAGGCTACTCAACCGCCCCAAGCTGCTCCATCCGGCGCAACAACGGTTTCGCAATCTGCGCCCCAAACGGCGACAATCCCGATCTCGCCAGAAACAGCAGCGATCGCGGCAAGTGCAGGTGCCAAAGGCTTGTTCAACCCGCCCCGTGGCGATGTTCGATTTGTGGTGATCAGCGACCTAAATGACTACTATGGCGCAACGACCTATCCCCAAGAAGTCGATAAAGGCGTAAAGCTAATCCCGTTCTGGAATCCAGATATGGTGCTGTGCGGCGGTGATATGGTTGCCGGACAAGACCCCACCCTCACCGATACCCGCCTGCGGGAAATGTGGGCAGCCTTTGATAAACAGGTTGCGGCACCGATTCGCCAAATGAAACTGCCCTACGGCTTCACGGTGGGCAACCACGACTCATCCAGCGCTCTGAGCGTATCAGGCAAGTTTTTGTTTGAGCGTGAGCGGACTGCCACCGCCGAATATTGGAACGATCCCTCTCACGATCCCGGCGTATCCTTTATCGACAAATTTGAATTTCCCTTCTACTACACCTACGAATTCAAAGACATTTTCTTTTTAGTCTGGGATGGTTCCTCCAGCCACATTCCTAAGGAAAAGCTGGCATGGGTTGAAAAGGCACTTTCTAGTGAAAAAGCTCAATCTGCCAAAATGCGCGTTTTATTGGGGCACCTGCCGCTTTACTCGGTTGCGGTCGGTCGCGATCAAGCAGGAGACGTAATGGACAACGCCGATCAGCTTCGGGCAATGCTGGAAAAATATAAGGTTCACACCTACATCAGCGGACATCACCACACCTATTACCCAGCCCATCGTGGCAAAATGCAGCTTTTGCACATGGGTATTTTGGGATCAGGACCTCGCCCTTTCATTGATGGAACGCAGCCTCCTCGTAAAACCATTACGATTGTGGATGTCAAGTTTGACTCGCCCGACTTGACGACCTACACCACCTACGATATCCAAACGTTGCAGGTGATTGAAAACAAGGAGTTACCGCGCTATGTGGCGGGGGTGAATGGGCTGCTAATGCGACGGGATGTGGAGTGGAGCCAACTGACAACGGAGGAACGCGCCGCCTGTGAGACTCGTTTGGGTACGGCGTTGTGTGGAGCTTGAGGCTTTGAGATTTGCATGGCGAGGATTGTTGTAGCGATCGCGCTTTGCAGTGTGCTTTCCTCAGTGGTAGGCTGCAATTTCATTCATTTTTAATTGGGTCTAATTGGGAGGTCGAAGGGCTACGATGCAACGACGTAATCTTCTAATTTTGGGTGGGGTTGCTGTGGCGGCTGGAATCGGAAAAGCAGCCCTGAGCGCCATGAATGTTGCGGCTTCACCGTTGCTGACTGAATCTAGTGGAGCAGACGGGGCGATCGCCCCGTCTGCCAAACGCAACCACCCCCTCCTTCGATTTGTCGCCACCGCAGATACCGGTAGCAGCAATAAAAATCAATATGCAGTCGCCGCTGCGATGATCCGTTATTATCAGCAAAACCCCTACAAACTGGTGGTTTTAGCAGGTGACAACATCTATACCAACGGCGACATCGACAAGATTAGCAGCGCCTTCGAGCAACCTTATCAAGCCTTGCTCAAAAATGGGGTAGTTTTTCGCGCCTGCTTGGGCAACCACGATATTCGGAGCGCCAACGGCGATCGCCAAGTGCAATATCCTGGTTTTCATATGCCAGGTCGTTACTACACCTTTCGAGATAAAGCCGTGCAGTTTTTCGTGCTGGATACCAACGTCAATACCAATTGGAATGCCCAGCTACCCTGGCTCGAAAAAGAACTAAGCCGCAGTAATGCACCCTGGAAAATTGTCTATGGGCATCACCCCATTTATTCTTCTGGCGTATATGGCAACACTCAGGCATTCATTGAAAATTTGAGTCCACTGTTCAAAAAATATGGCGTTCAGCTTTACATCAATGGGCATGAACACAGCTATGAACGGACTCGCCCGATTGACGGCACCACCTATTTAATCACCGGAAACGGCGGTGCCCATTTGCGCCCGGTAGGGCGATCGCCCTGGACAGAATATTCCGTCTCGCGCTATGGGTTCACCGCATTTGAAGTGTTCCGCGATCGCATCAACATTCAAGCGATCGCCACCAACCACCAAGTCTTCGACCAAGGCACCATCCCCTTAAAAGCCGCCTAATACCAATTTCAATGGAGAATGCAGCAGATCTTAGGTTGAGACCGTGACTGAGTAAAGCTTCTACAATTCAAAATATCTCCTACAGAGACGCTTCGCGAACAAAATTCAAAACTTAAAATTCAAAATATCTCCTGCGGAGACGCTACGCGAACAAAATTCAAAACTTAAAATTCAAAACTCAAAACGGTATAACAACCTTTCGCTATTCCCCATTTGTTGTTCCCCATTCGCCATTCGCCATTCGTTTAGATGCTGCCAGTTATTTATTCCGATGAGTTTTTGCTGCATGAAACCGGCTATTTTCACCCTGAAAAGCCAGAGCGTTTGACTGCCATCAAAAAAGCGCTGTTGGCAGCGCCTTGGGCAAATCAGCTAGATTGGCAAACTCCCACCGCGATCGCCCTTCGTCCCGTTATGGCAGAGATTGAACGAGTGCATACCCCGCAATACATCAGCACCGTGCAGCAACTCGCTGATCGCGGCGGCGGCTATTTAGATGGCGATACGCCTGTTTCAGCCCGGAGCTATGAGGTTGCCCTATTAGCCGTGAGCGCTTGGCGAGATGGCATTGATCACGTGATCAAAACTCAAAATCCAGCGTTTGTGCTAGCCCGTCCGCCCGGTCATCATGCTGTCCGCGATCGCGGCATGGGGTTTTGCCTGTTTTCCAATGCAGCGATCGCCGCATTTTATGCTCTTCAGCAACCCGATATTGAGCGCGTGGCAATTCTCGATTGGGATGTGCATCACGGCAACGGCACTCAAGCGATCGTCGAAACCAATCCCCACATTGCCTACTGCTCTTTGCATGAGTCGCCCCAATATCCCGGCACGGGAGCCGCTGATGAGCGGGGAGTCTATGGCAACGTGCTGAATATTCCGATGCGATCGGGCAGCGCGATCGCCCACTATCAAGCCGCATTTGAGCAACAGGTGATGCCGTTTTTAACCCACTTCCAGCCCGATCTGCTGATCATTAGTGCGGGGTACGATGCCACCCAAGCTGACCCGCTCGCCGGAATTTGCCTCAACCCTGCGGACTACAGCATTTTTACTCAACACTGTTTACAACTCACTCGCAAAATTCTCTTTGGCTTAGAAGGTGGCTATGATCTAGACGCGATCGCTCAGTCTGTTGTTGCCACCATTCAACCCTGTTTGAGCCAATGACCTAAAGTACAAGTCGTTGCAACGGTTCCAACAAAATGGAAGTATTTGACCCGCCGACTCATATTGCTGCTGAATGGTTAAACCGAGACTCGACTTTAGTGGCACCTGACTTGATTGGCTGCACTCTTGTTCGGCAAATGCCCGACGGCACATTCTTGCGCGGCTTAATTGTTGAGTCGGAAGCCTATGGGTTAAATGATCCGGCAATGCACGCCTATCGTCGCGCCACCGCTCGCAATCAGGTCATGTTTGGGGAGCCTGGAATCACCTATGTGTATTTAATTTACGGGATTTACCACTGCCTTAACGTGGTGACAGACCGGGTCACGGTTCCCAGTGCTGTTTTGATTCGGGCACTTCAGTTAGAAACCATCCCCGCCTGGATTGAGCCTCAGCAGCAACTCAAGCCGCATCGAGTGGCAGCCGGTCCAGGAAAACTTTGCCGCGCACTTAAAATCGATTTGACTTTGACCGGAATGCCACTCCAGCCGGGTCAAGCGTTATGGTTAGAGCATCGTCATCGTCAGTTTCAACAGCAGTTAGATCAGGGCAAGCTGTCTTTGGTGCAAACGACGCGCATTGGCTTAACTCAAGGCGTTGATTTGCCGTGGCGCTGGTATTTATCCGATTGCTCAGCCGTTTCTCGTAAAGGGTAAGCAGTTGCTTATCTTTATGCCGTCACATTCGCTAAAAGATAGAGTTGCAGCCGACTAAACAGTTATTTGCTACACCACGCGATGTGCGACTTTCCTGAAACAACGCAAAGACTGCCCTCACCCTAGCCCTCTCCCGATTGGAGAGGGAACCGGAAATGTCCGAAAGCCCTTCTCCTTGGGGAGAAGGGTTGGGATGAGGGCAAATTAGTTGCACATTAGGTATCTTCCCTAATATTTCTCACTGCCCGTTCACGCTAGCTCGGCGGCTTGCTCCGCGATCGCTTTCATTAAAAAACCCACCAGCCATTCTTTGATGTGGTGGGTTGCGAGGCAGTCGTCTTCGTTATAAGTGAGGATGGCATTGAGATGGGCGCGATCGCCCGTACTGAGCCATTGGGCATACCAACAAATCGACTGGGCACCATTGGCAGCAGGGTCGCGCCAGTCAAACCCTAGCCACCGGGCAATTTGCTTGAGGGCGTAGCTTTCCACGGGCAACGTCACCAATCGCGTGACCCGTTCATGCACATCGATAAAGCGCTCTAGCAGCGGTTTTATTTGAGCGTGAGGAGTGCCATACAGTTTGGCGAGGCGTTCTACGGTTTGCACTTCAAACGGACAAAAGTGAAAAATGGGTGCCGTCGGATAGCGCCTGAACAACTCCAATAGCTGTTGCCAAACCAACCCTTCATCTTCAGGGCGCTCTGCCAGCAGCGCATGAAAGGTTTGCGTATTGGCAGGGCGATCGACCACTACCACTCCATGCAAATAAATTAGATTTAAGGTTGGCTCGGCTTCTATATCAAAGTAAAGTTCAATGGGAGCCGTGGGCAGCAATTCTGCTAAAAGGGTGTAGTAGACCTGAATGGGCAATTCTAAGTAGTGCGGTAGCGAACCAGTACCGCTGGGCTGAAGGCTTTCTTCAATAAGCAGGGCGCGATCGTGCATTACAGAAAACGCCTGACGCACCAGTTTGTGGGCGGCTTCTTTGCCAAATCCGGGCAGGGGTTCTAAATAGCTCGGGTTTGTTTCTGCCAGCGCTTTCACAGTCAGCAGGTTTAGGGCTTGCAACTGCACATAGCGAGTCGGTGTTACTCCAGGCAATAACGATAGATGGTGGTCATGTTTAGCGATCGCGTGGCAAGCACTCAACCAATGACACAAGCTACAGCGACTCCGGGCAATAAACACCTCTGGCTCTTGCTGCTGCACCATCATTTGAATGAACTCAGCCAAAATTTCCTGCATCCGAGGCAGCACTTCCCACAAATCTACCGAATAAGAGCCGCGATCGCGGAGCATCACCCATGCCGTCTCCATCCATGCACCCTGCGCCTCTGCCACCACCATGGCATGAAACGCTACCGCCACTTGATATTCCAACTTAGGGCGCTTTCCTAACTTGATTTCCGTTGGCACATAGAGCCAATCCCCAAAATCAGAGATACCTGGATGCTTCACCAAAAGATCGGGATTGCTTTTTAAAGTAATGCCGTCTGCTGTCTGGCTAAGCAAGATTCCTTGATGAATGCGATCAACCCCTTGACGCATTAAGTCTAAAGTTGCCGCCGCCGCCGCTTGCCAATTTCTAGGAGGATAATCCGGCTGCGCGATCGCTTGATTAGACAATACCGTTCGCTGATTATCTTGACTGTCCTGTACCAGTTTCAAGACATACTCACTTGCAGGATCTCGCTGGTGCAAATCCCCATATACGTCCAAGTAAGCCCTTCGACGACAGCGTTGATAATTGATTAACTGCTCTGCGTCTATCAGCATGACTTCACGGTAGCAGGAAACGGTCTCAATTGTGGGTATTGCACAATAAACACGACGCTGATCAAACCAAAAAAGCGCCTTCCCTAAGAAAGCGCTTTGTTATATTTTTAGACCCTCTAGCTTTCTAGACGCTCTAACCGTGGATGGCAGGAGCCTGCATCGCCACCGGAGCAGCATCGCCAGAAGCCAAATCGAGCGGGAAGTTGTGAGCATTTCGCTCGTGCATCACTTCCATACCCAAGTTGGCGCGATTCAGCACATCTGCCCAGGTATTAATCACCCGCCCTTGAGAATCCAACACAGACTGGTTGAAATTAAAACCATTCAGGTTGAAAGCCATGGTGCTAATGCCCATCGCGGTGAGCCAAATACCAACCACAGGCCATGCCCCTAAAAAGAAATGCAGTGCGCGGGAGTTATTAAAGCTGGCATATTGAAAGATTAACCGACCGAAATAACCGTGCGCCGCCACAATGTTGTAAGTTTCTTCTTCTTGCCCAAATCTGTAGCCATAGTTTTGCGACTCAGATTCGGTGGTCTCACGCACTAAAGAAGACGTGACCAAAGAACCGTGCATAGCGGAGAAGAGCGCCCCCCCGAAAACACCCGCAACCCCCAACATATGGAAGGGGTGCATCAAAATATTGTGTTCGGCTTGGAACACAAACATAAAATTAAACGTGCCAGAGATACCCAGAGGCATTCCATCAGAAAAGGAGCCTTGACCGATGGGGTAGATCAACAGCACAGAGGTTGCCGCCGCCAGAGGAGCGCTATAAGCAACGCAGATCCAAGGGCGCATTCCCAACCGATAGGAAAGCTCCCACTGACGACCCATGTAGCAGGCAATGCCAATCAAGAAATGGCATACGATTAGCTCATAAGGACCGCCATTGTAGAGCCACTCATCTAAAGAAGCGGCTTCCCAAATGGGATAGAAGTGCAAACCGATCGCGTTACTAGAAGGCACAACGGCACCAGAAATGATGTTGTTGCCAAACATCAAAGAACCCGCAACCGGCTCACGGATGCCATCAATATCTACAGGAGGCGCAGCAATGAAAGCAATGATGAAACAAATCGTGGCAGTAAGCAGGGTCGGAATCATTAATACGCCAAACCAGCCGACATAAATCCGGTTGTTAACGCTAGTAATCCACTCGCAAAACTGATCCCACGTGTTACCGCTTTCGCGTTTTTGAAGGGTTGTTGTCATGGTTTAATAATTGCTAAATGAACAAATTAACCTGGAAAAATACGGATATAGATGAGGGGTTTATTAACCCATGCTTATCATATTGAAAACTCTTTTTCTTGTTTAGCAATCCAGGTAAATTTTTATCAATTCGCGCCAGAGTTTCTCTTTACAAAATACCTAAGCTAGAATCCTTGCAGACAAAGCTTTCTTTTAAAAGGAGTTTGGCTGAAGACGAGTTTTATTACAATTGTTAGAACTTTATTAAGTCTTCTTCCTGTTGCTTTCACGGTTCTTCTCTCAATAGAAAGTCCTGCAAAAAGAGAGTTTCAGAGGTTTTATTAGCCAGAGACATTGATTGCGTTGTGTTAAAAATGATGTAAATCTACATCACTCAAAACAAGTTGTTACTTTGGATTTCTTTGGGCAGTTTTTCAAATGAGAGTGGGAAAACTTTCCAATCCTCAAATTCGCGTTGACCAGCAGTTTCGTCGCATTCAGCAGCAGTTGATTGGAGGCGCACTGTCGCTGGTGGGCGTGTTTTTGTTGGGCAGCGGTTGGTATCACTGGGTGGAAGGGTGGCGCTGGCTAGATGCGGCTTATATGACGGTGATTACGCTGGCAACGGTGGGATTTTTGGAGGTGAATCCTTTGGGCGATCGCGGTCGCATATTCACCATCGTCCTGATTTTGCTGGGTGTAACCAGTATTGGCTACATCGTCAATCGATTTACTGATGCGTTAATCCAGGGTTATTTTCAAGAAGGATTGCGACTGCGGCGGCTGCAAAAACAAATGGAAAAATTATCGGATCACTATATTATTTGCGGCTTTGGGCGCATGGGCCAGCAAATTGCCGCAGAGTTTCAAGCAGAGGGCATCAACTTTGTGATTGCTGATTTTGGGCATGATCCTGTGGTGATGGCAGAGCAGTTGGGCTATACGGCGATTCAGGGAGATGCCACCCTGGATGAAACCTTAATACGGCTACAAATTGAACAGGCGACCTGTTTGATTGCCGCACTGCCATCGGATGCCGAAAATCTCTACACCGTCCTATCGGCGAAAACGCTGAATCCCACGGTGCGAGCGATCGCCCGTGCCAGCACCGAAGAAGCCTTGGTCAAACTGCAACGCGCCGGAGCCGATTCGGTCGTATCACCTTATATCACCGGCGGTAAGCGGATGGCAGCAGCGGCACTGCGTCCCCAAGTGATGGATTTTGTGGATGGCATTCTCTCCAGCGGCGATCGCACCTTTTATATGGAAGAGTTTGAGCTAACCACCCCCAACAATCCCTATACGGGGCAAACACTCAGGGAAGCGAAACTGCGATCGCAATCAGGAGCGTTAGTTCTTGCCATTCGTCGCCGCGATGGCACGCCCATCGTAGGACCCAACGCCGACACTATTTTGATGCAAGGGGATCATCTAATCTGCATGGGCACTGCCGACCAAATCCGCCTGCTCAATCAAATATTATTCCCCATGAAGACCGCTTTCCCTCGCCCACCCAAGCAAGGCTAGAGGAAGGGATCAGGAGCTTCCGATAGACTTCATTCGTCCCTCGCCATCTCTTCCACAAAAACGCTAAACGATCGCAGTTCGTCCTTGTTTTGGGATGGCATTTCCAGGGCGATCGCGCCTAGCTGACCGACCCGAAAATCATTGAGTAATTGCCGTGCAGCCCGCTCCACGTTGTCTTGATAGCGAAATTTTGCTAAGGCGTGTAAGTAATCTTCGCCCGTCAAGTCTTCTAAAGATAGACCATAGCGAGTCTGAAGGGCGGTTTCAGCTTGGACGGGTCGGAGCAATTCGATCAAGATTGCGGCGACTCGCTGGTTGTCGTAAGACGCTTCGCCAATATCATCACAAATCGCTAGTTTAATGGCAGCTAGCTGATTGGTCAGTTTAGAAGGCAATACTCCTGGCGCATCCAATAGCTCAATCTGGTCGGAAATGCGAACCCAGCGAAGTTGGCGGGTTACTCCAGCCCGACGAGAGCTTGCCACCACACGCCGATTTAGCAGCCGATTGATTAACGCCGACTTGCCCACATTTGGGAAGCCCATCACCACCGCCCGCACCGGACGAGGCAACATCCCGCGATCGCGTCTGCGCTGATTCATCTTTTCTCCGGCGGTTTGCGCCGCTCTCGTAATCGCCTCAATCCCTTTGCCATGTTGGGCATCGGTAAACAGCGGCTCCTCACCCCGTTCTCGAAACCAACCGGTCCACTGTTGCCGCGCCACGGTCGAAATCATGTCCATTCGGTTCAGCACCAACACTCGTTCTTTGGTGCCAATCCATTGCTTCACTTGCGGATGCTCGGTAGACAGCGGAATTCGGGCATCCCGCACTTCTAACACCACATCCACCCGCTTAAGCTGCTCTTGCAGGGATTTTTCGGCTTTAGCAATGTGACCGGGATACCATTGAATCGGCGGAGAAGTCATGAGTTAAGCAGCCAAAGTTGAGCAGAGTCTAATGCTTCATCGTACTACCTGTGCCTGTATTTGTTTAAGTCGTGGATAGAACCCAGGGTTCGGCTTTTAGAGTGAGCTTTACATTTCGGTTCACATTTCGGTTTACAGAACGGGAGAGTTCGAGAGGGGAGCAAAGCCCACGTCTTTTAAGCGTGGGATGTAGCGAACCCTTTCGCGTGGCTGCTTCAGCCACAGAGTTATCAGGCTTTGGGCAACTGCTTGACATAATCTCGAAGAACTTCGGCTGGCGTAATTTGTTTGTTTTCTGCATAAGCTTTGAGTTTTGCCCATTCTTCATCTGAAAACCTGAGATTGTATACTTTAGGTCTGT
>JBGSWI010000130.1:0-93755 GCA_041752515.1 Leptolyngbyaceae cyanobacterium
AACCCGCGTTTATTCCATCTGCGAATGGCTGAATCAGCAAGCGAGAAGAGTCAATTGTGAACACTCAAAACTCCAAATATCTCCTACAGAGACGCTACGCGTTGGCAAAGCCAGTCCGAAGGACTTACAAAACTCAAAACTTGAAATCATCCCCCCCAACATCCTGACCAAGCCGCCCAGTGCCGAACTCAAACCCGGACAGGTGGATCAAGACTCCTTGCCAGCCTACGAAATTTTGGATGATATCTTGGCGCGGCTCATCCAAAATCAGCAAACGCCCGACCAAATTGTGGCAGCCGGACACGACCTCGCGATCGTCAATAAAATCATTCGCCTCGTCTCCCGTGCCGAGTTTAAGCGACGGCAGGCTCCTCCTGTGCTCAAAATCACCGATCGCGCCTTTGGAGTTGGCTGGCGGATGCCGATCGCCCACTGCTGGTTATCTCAAACAATCGAGGCGAACGCTGCGATCGCCTCTCTAAAATCCAGTCAGGCAAACCAGTAATCAGATGACTAACGCGATCTACAAGGTAATACTCAAAGCTATTCAAGGTCTGATTTTTCGCTGGGTACTTGGGCAGTAATGCATAAATGCCAACCAAAGTTCTTTTCCAACCAGCGGAACAGCGGTTGGGGCATCCAGCGGAAATACCATTCCTTGGTATATTGATACTGTTTGTAGTCTGGAATGTAGTAGGGGAAGATATGATCCACTTGCATATCGACGATTTCAAAACCTTGCAATAATTCTCTCGCTTCCCGCTTAGAGTAAACATAGGTGATGGGGCAGCCTGCCTGCGCTTCAGAGTAGCAGGCAACCAATTCATTAATGCGCCAGAACTGCCCCTTGCCGTAAGTCAGCAGAATCCATAGCACTTTCCAGGAATAGCGATAGTAAACCATAATTTTGACGGTACTGCCCGGTTTGACATAGCTCCGAATTTGGTCGATGACGTTTTCAGGATGGGGCGTGTGGTGAATCACCCCAAACGAATACACCAAATCATAGGTTTCGGGAGGCAGCCATTGATCTAACTCTTCAGCATTGCCGTGGTAGAAAGAAACGCGATCGCCCAAATCATAAACCTCCGCTCGTTGCTTTGCCAACTTTAGCGACTCGTCGGATAAATCAACCGCAGTGACTTGTGCCCCCGATCGCGCAAAGTTAATCATGGCAGTGCCAAGCCCGCAGCCAATTTCCAGCACCTTTTTGCCCTTCCACCGCTCAAATTCGGCAAAAGCGGGAATGTGCGGCTCAACAAAGTGCTTGCGGGCTTCCACTTCATCAAAGTACTCGCGCGTCCCTACGGGTTTAGTGGAATGGCGAATATTGCAAGGACGACTGTTCCAGTAGTCTTTGACTTGCTGAACCGGTGTTTCCTGAAAAAATTGATTGGTACCCATGGTCAGAGTTATTTCCTATTGGCGATCGGCTGCTCGTTGCATAATAGCAATGTAGATGACCGTTATGGAGTGTCTTTTAGTTTTGAGACTTCAATAATCGTAATGGTGAACGCGATCGTATCCTGCTTGATCGAGTTAAGTTGCTCACATCAAAAAATATGAGCAATCCGCTGCTAAGTTGATTTATGCACAAACAATCAGTGATTCTCTGGTCAGACTTTTCTTATAGCTTCGCATGACCTACGACGAAGTGATTCAGCAGTCATTAGTGATTGGGCAGCTTAACCATCGGCTCGGCTGACAAAACTAAGAAACTTTCGCTACGTATTCTTAGCGATCGCACTATTTAGGGACAATTCGCGATCGGCTTCACTTTAGCACTTGCAGCATAGCGCAACGGATGGCAAGTAAATTGAGCGCTCTGCCAAAGCCCTGCCCGATGCAGGGAGTACCGAGCCAATAAGCGTAAAATGCCTAATCCGTAAATGGTACTAGCAAGAAAACTGGCGCTAGATGCTTCTGGAAAGTAGCGTGTGGGGACATGAATATCACCAATCTGAAAACCTCCTGCTACAAATTGAGCCACAATTTCCTGATCAAAAATGAAGCTATCTGAGTTAGACAGAAAATTGACTGTTTCCAGCACTTCACGGCGATAAGCCCGATAGCCCGTATGGTATTCAGATAGGTTAAGTCCAAACGTTTTGTTCTCAAGCCAAGTTAGGGCAATATTGGCAATGTACTTCCACCAAGGCATTCCCTGCTTGTATGCTGAAACACCCTTCATGCGCGAACCAAATACAACATCACATTGCCCTTCCTGGATCGGGCGAATTAGTTGAGGCAATAAGGTCGGATCATATTGATAGTCAGGATGCACCATCACCACAATGGATGCGCCCTCTTTTAAAGCTTCTAGATAGCACGTTTTTTGATTAGCCCCATAGCCAAAGTTACCTTTGTGAGCAAACACATCGATGCCAAGTTCTTGAGCAATTCGAATGGTTTCATCACCGCTACCGTCATCCACTAGAATAATGCCATCAACCGCATGATGAGGGAGCGCATCGTAGGTCATTTTGAGGGTTTTTGCTGCATTATAGGCGGGCATTACTACCAGTACCCGATGCTGTTTAAGAGGGGAATTAGGGTTCATAGACTCCACTGAGAATAAATTGATAGGCGAGTAAACCTTTGAAAAGCGAGGCTAGAAAAGCACTAAAGGCGTGTACTGGAAAAAGTATTTGCCCCTCCTTAAAAAGGGAATGAACCAAGGGTAATGGCACTGGAGTTACAGCAAGGGATTGCAGATAAAGGTGACAGTCGGCAAAAAGTTGCTGAGATGTTTGTAGAGTATAGAAGCGGAGGTGAGTTCGATCAAGAATACCGCGATCGCTATAGTTAAACTGCCCTAACAGCAGCCCCAATCGCACAGATAAATGAGCAACATTGGGTAGCGAAATGATTGTTGGTGTCCCTGGTATTATGTGACGCTCCAGCAAGTTAGTCAACGCTGACTCTGGATAAGGCAAATGCTCCAGAATATCCGCTAGCACCACTGCGTGAGGCGATTTAAACGGCAGCGCCAAATCAGGGCTAAAGTCGGCTTGATAAACTTCATCGTAGGTTTGACGTGCTTGATCAGCCAGTGCCGGATCGCGCTCAATACCAATCAGGTAAAAATCAGGACTCGGCAAAAATCTTCTGAGAAAGCCGGACGCACATCCGACATCTAAAACAATAAACGGGCGAACGGACGAAATCGCTGCCAACGACCACAGCTTCGCCGCAATTTGCGTATGGGATGAAAAGCGATCGCCCTTAAACTGATAGGGGGAAACGTCTTGCATAGTTAACAGTCACACCTACTCACCACATCACCACAATATATTTCCTCACCTCAAAGGCTGATTGCACTCGAATGGATGCCATGTCGTTCGATATACAACCGTACTTGAGTCTCTAAATACTCTACACAAACTTGGAGTTTTAGTATCAAAGAAATCTAAGATTTGTGCTTTCTGATCCGATCGCAACCGTGCTAAATGCACAACGAGGTAACCAATCTGTTGACTTTTAACGAGTGTCTGGAGATCCGCTGCAATCGTGTCTGACATGGAACCCTCTCCGGCGAGGTATCGAAACAGCGGCGAACTGGAATAGGTATTGAAGGCATCCGTTCCAGAACCCGCGATACTACCGTTTAAAGTACGCTTGCGATGAAGAACTGCATAGTGCTGTAAATCAAACCCGCTACCAAACTGCTGCCCACTGGTGAGTGACTGAATGCCAAACGGGACTTCCAACACTGCATAGTCACCCGCTTCTTTACCCATTGCAGTGTAGGCAGATGAGGCGTTCCAGGAAATGGTTGGCGGTGCCGTTTGTAGCGCGATCGCCAGCACTAACACAGCCACCGGAATTGTGATCAGTACAATCGTCAGGCGATCGCGCTGTTCCCACTGTCGCCAGAACGAAGCCAGACTCAAAGCAATGAAAATACAAAACGCAACACTGGCAAGTGAGAGCCAATCAACCGGTGACAGCCATTGCTGATGATTAGAAAACCAACTGATTCCCACAGGCACCAGCGTAAAAACTAGACTCAGCAGTCCAATACCCAGCCAGATCAATGGGGTCGTCCGACTTGCTGTCGCCTCTGAACGGTTTACCTGGAACAAAGACAGGATCGATAGCACGACTAACACGACCCACAGGATGCCAATGAGCACCATTCCTGCGGTCGGCTGCCATACCACCCGCAAGGAGATAGCCTCGGCTGGCGGCGCTAAGCCTACCCAGGTTTTTAGCAGACCTGGCAGAGGATACGTCATACAGACAGCCAGGAAAATGAGCAACTGTATCAGCAACTGATCAATCAGCTTGTGGCGCTCATACCGTTTGGTCTGGAGGATGCCCACTGTAATGTAAGGAAGCCAAACCACCAATGCAAGGGAGGCTAGGGGCAAGCTAGTCAGCACTGTAGCCACCCAAACTACCCCTAACCAAAGGCTACGCCGTCGCTGCGATCGCACCTGCTCCCAGACAAGACACCCCAGGGGAATCCAGCCGAGCGCCATCAAATCGGGATGTCCTTGACTCAAGCGGTAGTACATAATCGGGCTAAAAATAAGCAGCAGCCCTGCAAAAAGCGCTAGCATTCTAGGGACACGCAAGTGCAATAGATAAGCAGCCGTTGCCCAGCCTGTGAAAATTACACTTACGCCGTAAAGCAGGTTAAACGCCAGCGGCGGACTCAGCCTCAGATTGCTCAACAGTCCATACAAAAAGCTTCCCAAAAGCGAAAGTATCAGCAGCAGATTTTGCTTGAACGGAAAAACTGCGTAGTCCGTCACCATCATGTCCTGATTAAGCCAAAGGGCGCGGCTTGGCAACCAAAGAGACCAGAGTGTAAAGCTGCTGTTTTGCCCAATCAGTGCAGTATTAACCTGACCCAGAACTTGCCATAGCAATATTCCTGTAGCGATCGCAAAAAAAGCGATCGTTCCCCAAAATGACTCCCTTGCTGCCAAAATATGACTTGGCAGTTTACCATCACGATTGCTTTGAGCAAGGCGGTTCATGAACAACTTAACCAAGACTCCTCCTAACCATACTCTGTGGCGATCTACTCTCGTTACCTTGCTCGTTTATTGGTTACTAGTCATGGGTATGTGGGGAATGTTTGCGTTGGATCGAGGTCTAACGTTTGAAACAGGCTTCCCCCTTCAATGTCAAAGGAGCATATACGATTGCTTGGTGTACGGCGACCGTCTCCGCCCATACAATAGCCTGTTTTTAGGCTTAGGACACGTGCTTGGCAAAGGTAACGGGAGTTATGCCACCTATCAACTTCTCTATGGATTTCTCTGGTGGGGTAGAGGTGTCGTCACGTTTCTTATCTTTCGTCGTCTGTGGTCATCTTCTCCCTTATTTGGATTCCTAGTCGGTGCGTTGGTCATCGTCCACGCTTCTGACGGCGCACTCAATTTCATTGGACAATTGCACCAGTTTGGATTCATATTTTGCCTAGGGCTGTCAATCTATCTATTGCTAGAAAGCTGGACAGCACACAAACAGAGTCTTGCAATCTTTTTCCTAGTACCCTCTCTTCTGTTTCTTTACATTTGTCTCTGGACATATGAAAGCCCCTACTTTCTCATTTTGAGTGCGCCTGTGATTCTATTCGCCCTGCGCCCCCAGTTTAACCGTCGATTTTTGACAACAACGGTTATTTGGTACATCATCCCAGGAATTTATGGGTACTTACAGTTTGAAAAGTACCTGGTTGCAAAGGCAAATAATTATCAAACCTCCATTCTACGACCGGATATGAATGCAATAGCCATCGTGCACGATCTGCTGCTGCATATACAGCAGAGTTTGCAGTTTTGGCGCTGGGCTGCAACGCTCTCCCCCCACGGTGTTGCAGTGCTGGCACCAACGATCGCTGCGGGATGTGCCGTCGCTTTTATCGTGGGTGCCCACTTGGTATCGCCTTCAGGGCTATTAGGGTCAAAAACTCCTCCCACTGGTGACTTGCTGGGAAGCTTTGGCATTGGATTTATGATTCTGAGCCTCAGTTTTCCAGTCTACCTGCTTGTGGCAGGCAACACTATGTTTTGGCGCACTCAAATGCTGTCTGGCTTTGGCAGTGCGATTGTATTGAGTTCAGGAATTTTTCTCCTAACTCAAGTAATCCTCAAACGCAAATATCGTGCCATTTTAGCCGTTGCTCTTTGTTCCGTGATTGTATTCAATGGAGTGCGGGCGGGCGTATTCTTTCAAGGCGTTCATGAATATCGCTGGCAAATTCATCGAAATGTGATGGCTCAGATTTCGCATCTCATCCCTAATGTCGAAAATCCCACATTGATTCTATTAACCAACTTGCCAAAAGCATACGAACTTGATCCCTTTGGCGCAACTTTATGGTTCGACTTTCCAATTCAACTTCTGTACCCTAATAAAGCTGTCGTTGGATATTTCCTGGACGAAAATGGAGCACATTCCACCGATAATCCCTGGGACTTTACAGCCAAGGGGATGAGTTGGCGAAAAAAAGGAATGGCGCAAAAAATAGACCAAGTTTCTTACAGTCAAATTATCGTGTTGAGGTATGAACCCGATGGTAAGATCTCGCTCCTTGAGGAATTTCCTAATGACTTGTTGCCCCAACGATTCGACACATCAACGTATGCGCCACATAGTCGAATTTCTCGCGATTTTGTTTCCAATCGATCAATTAGAATGTTTGCTCGTTAAGGGGAACTTTAAAAGGATTTAAATGTCACCGCTGAAGCCCGGAAACTCACTATGCCTTTATTAACCCAGTTTTTGCACCAACCAATGCAGTTATTTCGTAGTTTTTTTTCGATCAACCGTCGCAATACTATTTTCACAGCTTGCCTACTTTCAGCAATCATTGCTTATTCATTAGTACTGACTGGTTATCCAGCAATTACATTTCCCTGGTATCTCAACACCGAGGAGTTTCCCTATATTCAAGAGATATTACGCTTTGTAGAGTTAGATTTTCGTCAACAGTTTTTTGACATACCAGGCACTCCATTAATGTTCTTAGGGACGTTTCTTTGGTCGATTTATTACTGGTTCTCTGTATTGGTTGGTTATTCTCATTCATCAGAAGGAATTCGGTATTTTTCGTTTGAACATATGCAGTCTCTCTATCTCTTGATGCGGATATTGTCTTACTGCTTTTATATTCTCTCAATTGTTCTGACCTTTTTAATTACTCGTCGGCTAAGCAATGCGGTGGGCGGTTTGGTTGCTGCTAGTTTGCTCTCTTTGTCGCCAATTTATGGTTTATCCATGCTCTATCTTCGGATTGAGTCTATCAGCCTTGCGCTAGTGCTTTTATCTGTTTGGTGTGTACTCACTGCCTTAGAATTTCGTTCGTATAAAGCTTATTTTTTTAGCGGTACTTTTGCAGGACTAGCAATGGCGGCGCGGTTTCCGTCCGGCATGGCAATTTTACCCGTACTGTTCGCTTACTGTGCTATTTTTCCTCAGGTTTTTCTGCTTAAGAAGCAGCGAGCATCAAATAAGTTATTCAGTATCGCCATTGTTTTCTTCCTCTTATGCGCTGGATCAATATCGCTACTCTTTAGATTTAAGTTGTTAGGTCGAAGTATTTTTACTGACACACTTTTATTGACAGCAGATGGAATTTATCCCAAGGCAACCAGTACCATTCAAAATTTATGGATGTTTCTATTTTTAGCCGCAGCATTAGTCGCTCTATTAGCTGCGCTTCCTACAACTCGACTGTTTCTAAAAAAGTTAATCCACTCTTCATTCATCACTGTTTGTTTCGGTTTTGTGGTTGGCATGCTTATCGGTGTACCAACAATTCTTTGGAGCGGTAATTACTTCCTGGCAGCGGTGGAAAATTTCTCAATTAGAAATAATCTAGGTCAATCCTTTATCAATAATCTATTCGACGTTATTAAACTTTTTCTGTTTGGGTTAGGAGAGTGGTGGAAAGTAGGTTTTTTGCCACCAACAGATCTCCTACACTCAACAGAAATAGGAGTTGTTTACACTTATTTGCATGCATTGCTTCTAGTGACTGGGCTGGTCGCTATTTTGAAAACTCGAAATAGATCGTTCTATCCGATCCTAATGGGGGCAATTTTAGGGATTTTATGTCAGTATGGGAAGCTACAAACAACCCGTCACTTGACCGCATGGCTTCCCTATTTTTTAATGATTATGGCATTGCCTGTGGCATTGCTATATGAAAAATGTGAAGCAACATTCAAAAATAAAAAGCAGATTTATCGCCTGTTTAGTCTGGCTACCGTTGTTATTATTTTTACTACCACTTATAAAGTACAGGTAAGCTCTCTTCAAATTATTCGAGGACACTTTCAGGAGAAAACAGTTTTACTTCCTGAAGCAGATAAGTGGCTTAATGAGCATACACAAGCCAGCGACAAGGTGTTTCACACCTGTTGCGAACCGATCAATGAAGAGACGATTTTTGATTGGATGCAGAGGAATGGAGTAGAAATTCCAAAAGGTATTAAGAAATCGAACCAAGCAGTTATTTGGTTTGGGGATAAAGAGCCGCTGACTCAAGTGAAAAAAGGCTACATTGTGATTTCAACAAAGACTTTTCCAGGACAGTATGTTGATTATTACAAAAAAATGCGTCCAGAAAGTTTGACCGATCCCTTTACAGATTCGCATTTCTCTCTAGAAAAAGTGATCGATCCTAGTTTGAAGACGGGCACAACTTATCAGATTTACCGATTTGACTTTACAGAGGTCAACTCAGGCAGTGCTACTAAAGACCGCAAAGCCACGGATCGACAAACGAAATTTGAGTGAGCCTGCAATGCCTCAGTTTGCCTTTGTGGACTCAGCGATCGCGGAGTTCAGGTTATGTTCACTTGCAATAGTTGTCTCTGGCAAATATACCGCTACTCTGCCCCACTCTTCATCGTTAACGATTAGAGGCTTCTTCGTTTGTTGCATCAGAGTAGCCAGGGCATCAAACTGTTCGCTGGTGAGTTGAGGCACCTTTAATAGTGCCAAACGTTTGTTGAGAACTTGGGTCCGTTCGGTTTCGGGAGTCCAGCCGGAGCTATGTTCAATGTGATACATCCGCATGGGGTCATCTAGAATGATTTCCCTAATCCCGGCATAGTGCGCGATATAAAGCAGCACCGAATCGAGATGAAACGAGAAGATTTCCCACTCAGGATAGCCGCGCACTGCAAACCAGTCCTCTCTAGACATGAGCGTAAAGTCACCGCAAGCATTGGTGTGGAGTAGGGGATATTGCCACAGCCTAGATTCATCTTGTTCTTGCTCCTGCTCTTGTAGCGGAGCAGTCGTCTCAGGTTCGTGGAGGGCTGGCGGTGGCGGTAGCTGAGCAGTCAAGAGATTTTGACTAATCAGCCAATCGGTCACGTTGAGGGGCAACGTTCTAAGAATGGCATCTTTAACAACTTTGGGTAAGAGACGCTTGTAGGTGTTTCGTAGCGGGATGAGAACTGGTTTGGCAGAGTCTAGCCTCTGTTTAGATTCACTGGATAGGGGCGTTACCGCTAGGTGATTCTCTGGTTCAACAGGGGGTTCCTCGTGCCGCATTTCGGTGAACCCATTTTTGTGACAAATGCGGAGAATGTTGTGGGCGCAGTAGTCTAGCTGGTCGCGGAGGGAGGCATTAAGGGGAACGTCTGATTCTGCATCGTAGCGATCGAGACGATATACTGCTCCTGTTTGTAGCTTATGGGCTGCAATGAAGCTAAACAACTCGTCGGAGAACAGGAGATCAATGTTTGTCGCTAAGATAAATTGCCCTTTGGCGCGACGAATGCCCACATTCTTGGCAATCATCTGAAATAGGGGCAGAGAGGCAGAATGATTAAGTTGATCATGCACCTCTGGCGGGACTTGAATAATTCTGACCACACAAGGGCTGTCTGTGACCTGCCAAGAAAGCACATCTGACAAGGGGGGGGTATCAGAGGGTGGGTTCCACTCAACAATGATTAGTTCTGCATCAAGCTGGTGACAGCGGCATTGCTCTAGCAATCCATTGATAAAAATCTGCATCCGCCGCAGCATATTGCCGCCGTGGTTGTCGTTGCGAGCCGTTGCAACCACGGATAGATAAGGGGTAGCTGTCATAGATTCTCACACCAATTTTTGTCAATCAAGCTTAGGGCAATTGTCAACATCAAAGTTACAATCATAGGCTGAAGTGGGTATTAAGCGCTAGAGCGATCGCGCCTTTGGTGTGGGCTGACGAATATCGATCGCCCGGATATTCAAGGTTTTGTTTGAAATATAGAGCCATAAGGGATTACGCACAGAATAGTTTTAAATATGGGACGGCGGCATATTAGCGTGAGAACGAGGATAAGATGATACACCCAACGGCAGTGATTGAACCGGGCGCAGAGGTAGGCGAGGGTGTAACGGTGGGAGCGTTTACCTACATTGGTCACAGCGTCAAAATTGGCGATCGCTGCATCCTCAATCCCCACGTCACCATTTTGCCCTACACGACTTTGGGCGCAGGCTGCAAAGTGCATTCTGGTGCGGTGCTGGGCGATGTGCCGCAGGATTTGGCATTCAAAGAGGAAGCCTCTTTTGTGCAAATTGGCGCAGACTGCGTGATTCGGGAAGGCGTGACGATTCATCGTGGCACCAAAGCAGGCACGATTACAAAAATTGGCGATCGCTGCCTGTTTATGGCGCAAAGTCACGCGGCGCACAATGTTCAGGTCGGGAATGATGTGATTGTGGCAAATGGCGCACTGTTGGCAGGTTATGTAGAAGTGGGCGATCGCGCCTTCATTAGCGGCAACTGCTTGGTGCATCAGTTTACTCGCGTGGGCAGATTAGCAATGATGTCAGGCGGTTCCGCCGTTCAAAAAGATGTGTTGCCCTTTTGCATCACCCGCAGCGTCAGCCCCAACACAATTATGGGATTGAACGTAGTCGGCTTACGCCGCGCCGGATTCACCAGCAGCGATCGCTGCGACCTGAAACACGCTCTCAAAGTGCTGTATGGTTCTGGACTCAATATCTCTCAGGCAACCGATGAACTAGAGCAATTTGAGTCGGCTTTGGTGCAAGAATGGTGCCAATTCATTCGCGGCTCGAAACGGGGCATTTGCAAGTTTTTTAAGCGATCGGGTCAGAGTGAAGAGGACGCGATCGGGTAAAAGCCCTGCTTTTTATGAAGGA
The DNA here is from genome assembly GCA_041752515.1 of Leptolyngbyaceae cyanobacterium. Classification (GTDB taxonomy): domain Bacteria; phylum Cyanobacteriota; class Cyanobacteriia; order Leptolyngbyales; family Leptolyngbyaceae; genus ULC077BIN1. Next base: position 11,134 of record JBGSWI010000130.1, read on the forward strand.
TTCTCCTTAAATTCACGCCACTTCCAGAGGCAACCCGAAATGAAATTGGTGGTGGTGTGCGCCAAAATCGGCACGAGCAAATTATCGGTCATCAAGGCGCTGACTCCCAACACTCCACCGATCGCCGTTGCCCACACGACATACGACCACTGTTTGAAGCTGCTGAGGTGCAATATGCCAAAACAAAGGCTAGAAAACAGAATACCCGCCGCGTCTAAGCCAAAGGTCGGCAGCATCACCCCGCGAAACAGCAGTTCTTCACTCAGTCCGGGCAGCAAGCCCAGCCAGATGATGTCAGGAAACACCAGCGGCTTCAAAACCAGTTTCAGGTAGTAGTCGGCGCTCTGGCGATACTCCGCCCACAGCGCATAAACAACAGAACTGGCTAGCGTGATGCCCACTCCCACCCCAACACCAATTAAGGCATCTTCGCTAGACCAGGCGATCGACAACATCAGCCCTGCCCCAAAATTGACCCACAGTTTGCTCACCAGCAGCAGCAACAGCGCAGTTACTCCCATAGCAATTAGCACTTGAGTGCGCGTCAACGGAATAAATTCAGGATCATCAGAAAAGGGATCTGTCACAGGCTCAAATAGTACGAAAAAGGACTTGCAAAAAAGCGCAACGGCTAAATACTAACAAGCTTTGCTGATGAATTTAGACATTTCAATGACGCGATTTCCGTAAGGATTCCTGGGGGAAACTTCGCTAACGTTCACGACTCGGAGGATTGAGTCATCCCAGGCTAATACCTGCCCGATCAGCCACCAACGCGCCCAAAGCTTCCGGGTAAGAATTCACCTGAATTGCCACCTTGCCCAATACTTCGGGCGGAGACTTGCATCCAGACAAGTGCTATGGTTCAGCATCAGCATACTGTTTAGCCGCTAGCGCACTCTGACATGAATTACATATCAACGATTAAAAACTTACGTTGGCGGACGGATTCTCTTGGCGACCCTGTTTAATTGCCCAAACATAATGCCACTTATATATTTCGTTATGCTGAGCTACAGCAAAACCTAGATGGCTTAATCCTTCGATAAACTTGACCCCATAATGATGTTCAGATGGGTAGTAAGTAATTAATTGACCACCCAGCTTTAAGGTTCGGTATGCTTCTACAATATAGTCCTTAATATTAATTCCCATTAAGGAAAGACTAAAGACAGCGCCTTGGAGGTGCCCACCCCTCAACCTCTGCTGCCATCTCCGCTAGTTGAGACATTGCCTGTAACTCGGTGGAATCCATTCTGCCTCGCAAAAAGAGTCAGCAATTCAAAAATGGGAACTTGTACTGTCAACGACTCTAGCTTGCTTTTTTGTTGGCTGATCTGTCTATTGTTTTACTTTGACACACTTTTTTGTGGCTATCTTTCATCCCGATTAGAGAGGGGATTAATCAAGTCACTTAAGCCTTCTCCCAGTAGAGATAACCCGGTGACCATCAGCGTCATGGCTAAACCGGGAAACAACGTCGTCCACCATATGCCGCCGGTGGAAAGCCCATCTAAGGCTTGCTTTAGGTCATACCCCCACTCTGGCGTTTCTTCTGGTAAACCCAAACCGAGGAAGCCCAAGCCGCCCAAGATGAGAATGGCATCTGCCGCATTCAGCGTAAACAGCACCGGAACGCTTTGCACCACGTTGAGGAATAAATAGCGAGTCAAAATATGCCCAGTGGAAGCGCCCATTGCCTGGGCAGCTTCGATAAACAGTTCATTTTTGACCGCAACCGTTTGGTTGCGAACCAGCCGATAGTACTGAGGAATGTAGGCGATACTAAGGGCGATCGCGGCATTCAACACGCCACGCCCCACCACAAACGCCAGCGTCACCGACAGCAGCAATCCGGGTAACGTGTAAATTGTGTCCATCAAAAACAGCAGCAGCCGATCCAGGTTGCCGCCCAAATAGCCGCTGACCATCCCCAGGGGAATGCCAATCACCAAACCCAGCAGCGTCGCCAAAATTAACACTTGCCACGCCGCCTGAGTGCCGAACACCGTCCGCGAAAAAACGTCGTAGCCAAGTTGGGTGGTGCCAAACCAATGCTGCCAGGAGGGAGCTTGCTGCGGCACATTATCTAAAAATTCTGTGGGGTCTTGCAGCCAGCCAATTCCTTGTAACAGCGGAGCCAACAGCGCCAACGCCAGAAAAAACAAAGTCATGAGCAAGCCGATTTGAGTCAGCCGCAAAGACAGACTGGTGGAAGTGGCGGGTTTAAAGAAACGGGCGATCGCGGAACTCAAAGCCATAGGGAACTTATAGACAAGAATAAATTACAGAGTGAACCGCCGATGGGAGTGCTGAAGCCTGGAAACTTGCCAAGTCAAGCTTATACCAAGTCGTTTTCTAAAGCATAAATTATCAAGAGTTGTGGGAAGCGCTCGGCACTATCTGAGATTCGACCAAGAGTATTAAACTCAGGTCGCACTCGTTAAAGGAGCGATCGCAACCCGAACAGTAGGCTTAGTCTGGAGACCTTCCCCACCTGGTTTAGGGTAGGCTTAGGCGGTCAGGGGAGTTTGAATATGTTTGCGCTAATATCACCGAATAAAATTCAGTTGCCCGCAGGAGCCGTGGTGCGGTTGCCTGCAACTTGGCAAGACTATCAGACGTTGTGCCAACAGCGGGGTGATGGCTCGATTCCGCGCATTAAGTATCGTTCGGGAGAGATTCTGTTAACGTCACCGATGCCAAAACAGGGACGGGATGCCAGTTTGATTGCCGATATCATTACAACACTACTTGACCCTACAGCACGCGAGTACGATGCCTTTACACCCGTCACAATGGAACTACCAGAGGAAAGCGGCATTGAACCCGACTATTGCTTTTATATTGAGCATTGGCAAGCGGTTTCTGGGAAAGAGCGGATTGATTAGCAGACTGATCCGCCGCCCGATTTGGTGCTGGAAATTGATGTGACGAGTTATTCGGATGTGAAGGATTACCTACCCTGCCGGGTGCCAGAGGTTTGGCTATTTCGCAAAAACCAATTGTTGGTTTACCAGTTGCAGGACACAGACTATTCGCTGCAACCCCAAAGCCCGTATTTTCCAGATGTCAACCTTCAAGCTGTCATTGCTCGATGCCTTCAAGTTGCCTACGATCGCAATACCAGTGCTGCGATTCGAGACCTTAAACAGCGATTAGAAAAGGGATTGGAGTAGGCAATAGCCGGGTCAAAATCAGGAATTGTGCTGGGGCGATCGCTTTCCCAACCCCTGGAAGCTGTTCTAGTGCGTTGAGTCTTTTCCAGACACTAGAAAATTCATTCAACCTGCATAATTTGGGGTCGTTCAACCGTAAAGAACAATAAGCCCCCAAGCAGGAATTGATACCATGAACGCCATTGCAAAAGTTACGCTTAATGCTCTGATGATTGTTGCCGTTGTGTCGCCTTTCGCTGTGGCTAGTTTCTCATCCGCTGCCGAAGCCGCTTACCATCGTGCTAATGGCAAACCTGGACGGTTGGAGCCGGGTGGACCTCGTGCGGTGCCCCAAAAATTACTCCAAAAGTTTAAGGACTAGAAAAAGCGGCAGGTTGTGAATCGGTTGGTTGTGGATTGTTAGGAATGACGGGACTGGAAGTCATGGATTCAGGCGGTTGATTGATTGGAGCCGAACAAACACTGGCTTGAAACGGCAAAGCCTCAACGGTCACTGCCTTATAGCCAGCGGTGTCGAGCAACTGAGCAACCACAAATTTGGCGCGATCGCTGGCTTTTTGCAAGATGCCTTCTTCACACGCTGCCTGCACAATTTTTTGAAGTGCTTCTTGTTGCGCCTTTGTTTGTAAATCGGGTGCAACATCGGGTCCTAAGCCCAAAAAACCCCGGTTGTAATCATAAACCTGAGATTTCGTTACATCAATTTTGCTGTTTAAGATTTTGGGCGGCGGTAGCTGGATTTGAATGGTGTCGCCGCTCGTTTGCACGTTTTGCTCGGTGAGTTGGCTTAGATCAACTCCTGCCTGCACTTCACCATAAGCCACATACAACAGTTTGGTGGTGCCGATGGTAAAACCGCTCAAGGTCGCATCTTGCTCAGTCGGCACCACGGCTTGCATGGTGAAGGATGCTGTGGTTAATTCGCTCGCTTCCCGCACTTTTTGAATCATGATCGATCGCACATCCACTTTAGGCGCAGGTTGGGGCGGATTGAGTAAGGTAGTGAATGCCGCCAGGAAGCGATCGCCCCACTGCCACTGACTAAACCCAATCAGCAATGCAGCCGTCAAAGCCCCGCCCGACAGCATCCACAGAAAACCGCCAGACCAACTGCCTCTACGACGATAGTAATGATCGTCCTGTCTCACGCTACGCTCATGGGTGACAACTTAGCCTACAGAAACTTAGTTTTGGGGTACTACTTTAATATCCAGTAATAACTCTGACACCAATTTGAAATTGAAACGCGACCGATGATCTGCTGGAAGCGGCAACGTTTCTTTGTCTTGCAACTCAAAATATCTCCTAGGTCGCCGCTGCGCGTGGGCAAAGCCAGTCCGAAGGACTTACAAAACTCAAAACGGTATGACACGTGCCTAGAAAAAATCCCATGAAAAAAGCCCTTGGGCGTCTGTCCGTGTTTCGACTCCAAGGGCTTTTTTCTTTCGATTAACTCCCCACCTCTTCATAATCCTACGAATCATTGGAAATGTCTAGTCCCTTATGCCAGATTCAAAAGTGCCCGCCTGATTGGGGGCAAATTCAGGGATAATTTCTTTAGTTTCTGGCGTGTGTTTCTGATGGCTCAAGTAAATCCCGTTTATCCGGTTGTCTGGCAAAATGACCGGGTACTACTGATTGATCAAACTCGCCTACCCAATGAATATACGAGCGTGGAGGTTCGTTGCTGTGAAGCAATGGCGATCGCGATCGAAACGATGATTGTGCGCGGTGCCCCAGCGATTGGCGTAGCCGCCGCCTATGGCGTATATTTGGGCGCGCGGGACATTGAAACGAGCGATCGCGCTGAATTTTTGGCTCAGTTGGAGCCAGTCGCAGAACGCCTCCGAGCCACACGCCCCACAGCGGTCAATCTATTTTGGGCGATCGATCGGATGATGAAGGTTGCCCATCACACCGAAGGTTCCGTTGATGATATCCGAACCCTTTTGCTGGAAACGGCACGCACCATCAATGCCGACGATATTCGCACCTGTCAGCAAATTGGCGATCGCAGCTTAAGCATTTTGCCTTCCACTCCTGCAAAACTGCGAATCCTCACCCACTGTAATGCTGGCGCTCTGGCAACAGCGGGCTATGGCACGGCTCTCGGCGTGGTGCGATCGGCATGGACAGCAGAACGGCTAGAACGAGTTTATGCCGATGAAACTCGCCCTCGCTTGCAAGGCGCGAAGCTGACCGCCTGGGAATGTGTGCAGGAAGGCATTCCCGTTACGGTGATCACTGACAACATGGCAGCCCACTGCATGAAGCTCGGCATGATTGATTTGGTGGTTGTGGGAGCCGATCGCATTGCGGCAAATGGCGACACAGCGAATAAAATCGGCACCTACAGTCTGGCGCTGGTTGCCAAAGCGCACAACATCCCGTTTTATGTTGCGGCTCCCTTATCCACCATCGATTTCGCGATCGCCGACGGAACTCAAATCCCGATTGAAGAACGCAACCCCAGCGAGGTCTACCAAATCGGCGACACTGCCCTTTGCCCCGCCGGAGCCGAGTTCTACAATCCCGCTTTTGATGTCACCCCTGCGGATTTGATTGCGGCGATTATTACCGAGCATGGCGCGATCGCTCCGGGTGAACTGAGCGATCGACTCAACGCAAAACAACGTGTTTGATGCAACCGCTCCGTTTCTACTTTTTGGTGGGTTTATGCCCGACGAAGCCCCGATCGAGGGCTGATTTTTGAATCACTCCCATCGCACACTTATCTCACCTGCCAAACTTTTATCGTATTGTCTGAACTGCCGCTGGCGACCCGGTAGCCGTTGGGGCTGATGCTAACGGCATTTACGCCGCTGCTGTGGGCGCTGAGGGTGAGTTTTAGGTCGCCTGTCTCCAGATTCCATAGTTTGATTGTAGTATCGCTGCTGCCACTGACGAGGGTTTTGCCATCGGCGCTGAGCGCAATAGAATTGACTGAATCGGCATGACCCGTGAGGGTGCGAATTACTTCACCTGTGCTTAGGTTCCAGATTTTGATGGTTTTATCTTTGCTGCCGCTGATGAGGATTTTGCTGGTGGGGGCGATCGCGATCGTGTTGACTGCCCCAAAATGGCTTTTGGGCAATGTGCGAATCACGTCTCCTGTTTTGAGGCTCCACAACTTGATTTGATTATCTAATCCACCACTAGCCAGCAGTTGGTTATCTTCACTGACTGCCACCGCTCGAATCATCCCGGCTGTGTTAGAAAAAACTCGCAGGGCTTCCCCGGTTGCCAACTGCCAAATCCGCGCCGTTCGATCTTCTCCACCGCTGGCAAGAAGATGACCGAGACCATAAAATGTCACCGATTTCACATCGTCGGCGTGCCCCGTTAAGGTGTGCAGCAAACTGCCATTCGTCAAGTTCCACAGCTTGATGGTGTGATCATCGCTGCCACTTGCCAGCATTCGGCTATCGGGGCTAATCGATAAACAGTTAACGGCTTTCGTGTGTGCCTTTAAAGTTTGCATCAACTGACCCGTTTCCAAATTCCAGACTCGAATGGCATCATCCAAGCCGCCGCTGATCACCGATTGCCCATCTGGACTGATGCATACTGCCATCACCCAACGAGAATGCCCGGTGAGGGTATACAAACAGCGGGTTCCTTGCCCAGAGGGTGGCGTGGATAGCCGCCCCGCCGATACACCCGGTTTGGCGATCGCTGCCCCGGATTGAGGACGCAATGGATTACGCGACTGCCCAGAAGGAGCGACAGGCGTGAAAGCTGGAGCCAGTGGAATACTCCGAGGCGGGGATGCCGCCGGAGACGAGGTGGATCGAGGAGGAGGTGAGGACGCAAGGCTAGAAGCCGTGGTGGGTGATCCTGCTGCCGGACGAGACAGCGCCGATCGCAAGTCTCGCATCACCGCATCAGCGGAGGGATACCGTTCGCTGACTAAATCTCTTAGCATTTTGTCGAGAATTTGGGCAATCACATTACTGATGTTGCCTCCTTGCTGATGAAGGCGATCGCGCCATAGCCAGCGCCCCTCCATCGGGTCATACAAATCATCGGGTTTAACGTGGGTCATCAAAAAAATGCAAGTCGCCGCCAAGCTATAAATATCGCTAGCGGGGTACGCTTTCCCCCCGCGTAATTGTTCCATTGGCGCATAGCCTTCGGTGCCAATTCGGGTTCCCGGTTGCCCGGTTGTCTCTGCCGACAACAGTTTTGCCACCCCGAAATCAATCAGCACCAGTTTGTGGTCGGCTGCCCGTCGAATAATGTTAGACGGGGTGATATCCCGATGAATCACCTGATGATCATGAACAAACTTAAGCAAGGGCAGCAAGCCCACTAACACCGCACGAATCCGCCGTTCATCAAAGTGCCCCTCTTGAATGGTTTCTTGCAGCAAGGTTTGCCCTTCAACAAATTGCTGCACGAGATAAAGCCGCTGCTCATGCTCAAAATATGCCAGTAAGGTTGGAATTTGGGGATGCTCTCCCAATTCATTCAGCCGCTCTGCTTCCTGCTGAAAAAGTTGCACCGCTTTATCCAGCGACTTTGTGCCTTTTACCTGGGGCGAAAATTGTTTGATGACGCACTGAGCGTTGAGGCGATCGCGATCCAGCGCTAAGTAAGTTTTGCCAAAGCCGCCTTGCCCAATCGCTCGCATTACCCGATAGCGACCCCGCAATATGGGAACCAGTTTGGCACCACAACTCAGGCAAAACTCAGCATCATCCACATTTTGCGGTTGCTGGCATTCAGGATTTAAGCAACAGGTCATACAGAGAGATCCAGGACATATCTTCTCATTTTCGCCTGTTCCAATGATTTACAGCGATTTTCAGAGAAAAAAGCCGTAAAAGGAACTGAAGTGAATCGACAGGCGGCTTTCCAAAAATAATGAAAGGGCATCTCCCCCCGCCCCCAGCGACCCCGAAACTGACTGATAGCCCTTCATTGGCAGGAGGGTGCGGAGTCAGGTTGACTACTTGCACTGTCTGAAAAGTGGTTGATACTGGTAGCAACTCGCTAACGTGGATGCGAGGTTGTTTAAATTGCAGTGTGCAGGGAGCGATGAAATGACAAGACGAACAAGAACGAACGCGACAGGTTTCTTAAAAGACTTTCAAGAGTTTATCTTGCGCGGCAATGTGGTTGAGTTGGCAGTTGCCGTGATCATCGGCGGTGCCTTTGGCAAAATTGTGGATGCGTTTGTCACTTGGCTCATGTCGGTGGCATTGAAACCAGCGCTGGATGCCGCTAAAGTCAATCAACTCAAAGATCTTCCATACGGATTAGGTGATTTAGCGATCGCCATTGCTAACTTCTTAATCGTGGCTTTTGTGATCTTTTTGATCATCCGCACCCTCGAAAAATTTATGCGAAAGCAAGATGCTGAAACTCCAGCCGAGCCAATGTTGGAATCTCAAGAGCGATTAACAGCGGCGATCGATCGCCTAACCGACGCAATGACTCAGCGTTAGGCAAACCTGAGACGAAAGGCACTTATGCGCAGGTGCCTTTCGTTTAAAGGTTAGGAGTTTTACTGGCGCTTAAATTTGCGCAGCCATTCACGCAATTGTTCAGAAGCCACATCTCGTCCCCCCAAGCCAAAGGCGATCGCGACCGCGACCGAAATTGCCCCTAGCAGCAAGCCAAACGCCAGATTAATAATATCGGGCGCAATTCCGATTTGCCGTAGTGCCAACGCCGACACCAGCACCAAAATCGCAATTTTTGCGGTTTGTCCTAGTATTCTCGATTGAGAGGTGCCAGAACTAGAAATTAAATTGTAGGCAAGGTTGGCAAAATATAGACCCACTGCAAAAATAGCCAATCCGACTAAAATTTGCCCAAAAACCACCAACAGTCCACCCACTAGTACCGTCAACGCGGGAATGTTTAGAACGTCGATCGCTGCGACGGCTGCAAACAGCAAAATGCCAACCAAGGACACAATGCCAGCAATCTCAGAAGGAGTCCGGGTTGAAGTGTCTCTGCCTGCATCGGGTTCGACTAACAATGGATCACCGTAAGAGCAATTGATGGGGGGTGGCGGCGGAATCATAGCCGCTTGTGTGGGTAACCCCAACCAGACCAAAATATTGTTAAACCCAATGCTGGTCAGCAGATTGGTCACTAATTTTTGGACAAATTGACCCACTACATAGCCCACTGCCAAAATGAAAACGGCTGTGAGAACTTGAGGAATCGCCTCTAAAAAACGATTGAGCAGAGTTTGTACCGGCTGCAACGGTCCCCGTAGATCCAATACGCTTAAAATAGCGGGCAAGAAAAATAGCAGCACAAACCAGTAGAGGACATCTCCTAAGGTTTCGCTGAGTCTCAATTGATTGGATTGATTGGAACGTGCAGCAGCGGGTCGATCCGTCGCCTGGGTTAGCTTTTCATCTAAAGCAAAGGAGTGAGCAATCCGAATTGCCACCAGCCGGGTAATGGTTGCCACCAGCCACGCGATCGCTGCAATGATTGCGGCTCCACCGATTCGCGGTAGATAAGCAAAAATCTGGTTGAGAAAATTATTTAGGGGTTCTGAAACGGTGGTGAGTTTCAGCACGTTTAATGCTGCGACTACTGCCAAGATCATCACAACCCAAAAGACAACCGTTGAAGCAATACCCTCAATGCTCGCCCCGTTTTCTTGGCTACCCGTCAGATTCGTAATGCGATTATCTAAATCGGTGCTGTTCAGCAGTTTCCGAACTAGGGAAGCTAAAAATGCTGCAATCACCCAGCCAATCAGGAAGATCGCGATCGCGCCTACCAAATTGAACAGCAACCCTGGTAAATCTCTAGTGATATTATCGAACGCCGCAGAATTTGGTGCCGTGGGAGTCGCCACAGTCGGCGTTTGCCCAAGCAGTAGATTAAAGCTCCTCATCCCACTCCTGGCGATCGAGTACCCAGTACCCAAAGAACATTGAATCATGGTGCCCCTTTGAAAATTGCGAACGTCAAACAGCCAACAAAAGCCGTAAATCGCTCTAGTTTGCTATAAAAAGCAAATTTTGAGGATTTTTGTCGTTATCTTATGCCGTGTTGTCATTGCCAATAATACGGTACTCGCAAGAATTTCTTTGCTTTTATCCGCACGAATAAACGCTGAGCAGAGATCCGGTAGCGCGATCGCCGGCAATACACCAAATAAGCGAGACTGCCAGTGACCGAAATCAGGTTTACAGCGGTTTTTAGACGAGTGCCACACAGGGAAAGCCCATGCCTTGGGGCAACGCAGACAATGGGCGTGGCATACACAAATGAAAAGTGCTGTAAGCTTAGAAAAACTTAAACTTACTAAAAATATTTAATAAGTTATATTCTCTTGATAAAATTCAAATGCTAAATGAAACATTGGTAGCACAAATCACCAAAAGCGCATTTAGCGATTTGCTTTTATTTGGAAGGATGAGCCGCTATGCCGCTAACAAAAAAACTTCTTGCAGAATTTATTGGAACCTTCTGGCTGGTCTTGGGTGGCTGTGGCAGTGCGGTGCTTGCAGCCGCGTTTACGGGCGGAAAACTGACCGACCAAATTCCCTTCCCTTTAGGAATTGGGCTATTGGGAGTTTCTCTTGCCTTTGGTTTGACCGTTTTCACCGGTGCTTATGCCCTGGGTCATATCTCCGGCGGTCACTTTAATCCCGCCGTGTCGTTTGGGCTGTGGGCTGGCAAGCGCTTTCCTAGCTCAGAATTGCTGCCTTATATCATTGCTCAAGTGCTGGGGGGCATTTTGGGTGCTGGCATTCTCTATATAATTGCAAGTGGCAAGCCAGGATTTGCGATTGATTCAACGGCTGCCGGTGTGTTCGCGACCAATGGATATGAGGCTTTTTCTCCGGGCGGCTTCAGCTTATTTGCTTGCTTTGTGACTGAGTTTGTGTTGACTTTCATTTTCTTGATCGTCATTTTGGGTGCCACCGATCGCCGTGCTCCGGCTGGGTTTGCGGGTGCTGCAATCGGCTTATCTTTAACGTTGATTCACTTAATCAGCATTCCGGTCACGAATACTTCTGTGAATCCGGCTCGGAGTTTAGCGCCTGCCTTGTTTGTCGGGGGCACGCCTTTGGCGCAGGTTTGGCTTTTCTGGTTGGCTCCTATCTTGGGCGCGATCGCCGCTGGTTTTCTTTACTACAATTTCTTTGAAGATTCACGTCGAACCGATTTTCTAGGTGAGGAAGTCGCTAAAGTTCGTTAGGGTTTTGCATCTAAAGTGGAACGATTTTTTAAAGGAGCGCGATCGCTCCTTTTTTGGTTTCTTTTTCGGCGTTGCTGAATGGCGATATGAATTGCCCACCCTGCGGGAAGCGAGCTACATCCCCAGCCCTTCTCCCTAGGGAGAAGAGAGCCAGAAATCTTGTTCCCTCGCCCGTTGGGAGAGGGCTAGGGTGAGGGCATATTTCAGAATTCATAGACTGATTCAGCAACGCCTCTTTTTCTTTAAATTAAGTTGGCATAAAGATTCTGCTCTAACGTTTCATTCCCACCCTGAAGGGCTAGTCTGGTATGAACGAATGTAGGAAGAAACGGATATGTCGCAACCCACTATCTTGGTCACAGGGGGGGCAGGTTATATTGGCTCCCATGCTGTGCTGGCGCTACAGCAAGCAGGCTATGAGGTCATAGTGCTAGATAGTCTTGCGTATGGGCATCAAGATATTGCCAATGACGTGTTGAAGGTGAAATTGGTGGTAGGAGATACCTGCGATCGCCCGCTGCTCGATCAGATCTTCGCCACTCACGATATTGCCGCTGTGATGCATTTTGCCGCCTATACTTACGTCGGCGAATCGGTAACCGATCCGGCAAAATATTACCGCAACAACTTTGTTGGCACCCTAACCCTGCTCGAAGCGATGAGGGCGGCTGCCGTGAACAAATTTGTGTTTTCTTCGACTTGTGCAACCTACGGTGTGCCTAAAATCGTTCCTATTCCAGAAGACCATCCGCAAGATCCGATCAGCCCTTATGGGGTCAGCAAACTAATGATCGAGCAAGTGCTAAAGGATTTTGATAGCGCCTATCAGTTTAAATCAGTTCGTTTTCGCTACTTTAACGCTGCGGGGGCTGATCCCGCAGGGCGATTGGGCGAAGATCATGTGCCTGAAACTCATCTGATTCCGCTGGTGTTGCTGACGGCTTTGGGCAAACGAGACGCTATTTCTATTTTTGGCACCGATTATCCAACTCCCGATGGCACTTGCGTTCGCGATTATATTCACGTAACTGATTTGGCAGAGGCTCATGTGCTGGGGCTAAAGTATTTGCTCGAAGGCGGCGATACGACGGTGTTTAACTTGGGTAATGGCAATGGGTTTTCCGTCAAAGAGGTGATTGAAACGGCTCGGCAGATTACCGATCGCGAGATTAAAGCCGTCGAGTGCCCCCGTCGCCCTGGCGATCCACCGGCGCTGGTTGGCAGCAGCGATCGCGCCCACAGCATCTTAGGCTGGAATCCTAAATATGCCGACCTCAACCAGATTATTACCCATGCTTGGAAGTGGCACCAAAAACGGCATGGATAAAGGACAAAGAGAATGCTGAGAGGCAAAATCATTGGGCTTGTGGCAGTGGGGCTATTGCTGGGGGGCGGGGTTGTTGGCACGGCGCGATTCGTGAAACGATCTTTTCAGGAATCGCTGGAAGTGCGCGTGGCGTGGCTGCGGGTAACTCGACATTGCCCCAACTGCGATTTGCAGGGTGGTCATTTGCCAAAAGCTAACTTACAAAATGCCAACTTGCAGAACGCAAAGCTGAACCGGATTAATCTCAGTGAAGCCAATTTGCACGGAGCTAACCTGACTCAGGTTAGCTTACAATCCGCCAATCTCAGCCTTGCTAACCTGACCAATGCTAATTTAGCGGGTGCCCATTTAGAATCAGCCGATTTGAGTGGGGCGATCCTTTCCGAAGCTAATCTTCAAAACGCCTCCCTCAACCAAACAAGCCTCCGATTTGCCGATTTAGCAGCGGCTAATTTAACCGGAGCCAATTTACTGTCAGCCGATTTGGATGGCGCTCAGGGACTCTAAAAAAAGTGCAAATGCGAAAGAGTCGTCTCAAAACTTTCCCGAAACCGTTCGCTAGGTCACTGACAGATGAAGCGAGGTTTGAGAAGCTCCACTTATGCAAGTTAATCTTTCAGTTAAATCTGCCGCGATCGCGGCAGGAATCAGTTTTTTGGCGGGGGGCATTACGCTCGCCTATGGGCAATTGGGCAACCATCTCAGTTGCCTTCGCATGGTGTCGAGCGGCAGCTTAGAGATTGTTTACAGTACAGGCTGTGTCTACCCACAGCGGTATCGACGATGGACGACCACGGCACAGCGCAAGCCAAGCGAATTAAGAGGATTATAGGCTTGATGCGATTTGACAGATTGCCGCTCAAATCGCCATTTCTAAGCCTTCCCCGGCTCGATGGTGGCTCCAACGGGTGAGGTCGGCAAACGAGCGATCGCGATACACGCCATAGCGCTCTTGCTTGTTGCGAATGCGATCGGGCAGCGCCGGTAAAATGCCAAAGTTTGGCGGCATCGGCTGAAAATGTTTGGGTGATGCCGAACTAATAAACTCAAACAGCGCTCCGATCATTGTCGTTCCCGGTAACACGAGGGGATCTTGCCCCAGTGCCACCCTTGCCGCGTTGGTGCCCGCCAGCCAGCCGCCCGCTGCCGCCGCCGTATAGCCTTCAGTGCCCACTAACTGACCTGCTGCGAGTAAGGTGGGGCGCTGTTTGAATTGCAGCGTAGGGTGAAGCAGTTCTGGCGCGTTGATAAAGGTATTGCGGTGCATCACGCCCATTCGCACAAATTCCGCGTGTTCTAACCCAGGAATTAACTGGAAGACGCGCTTTTGTTCGCTCCATCGCAAGTTGGTTTGAAAGCCCACCATATTCCACAGTTGACCCGCTTTATCTTCTTGTCGCAGTTGCACCACGGCATAGGGACGCTTCGCCTTGTTTTCGGGTTCGCGAAAATCTCCTAAGCGAGGATCAAATAAACCCACCGGCTTAAGTGGACCGTAACGCATGGTGTCTTCACCGCGGCGCGCCATTTCTTCGATGGGCAGACAGGCTTCAAAAAACTTAGCCGTTTCTCGCTCAAAATCTTTTAGTTCTGCTTGTTCCGCCTGACCCAGTTCTTGCCAAAAGTGAAGGTATTGCTCGCGATTCATTGGGCAGTTGAGATATGCCGCGTCACCGCGATCGTATCGAGACGCGAGAAAAGCAAGATCATAGTTAATCGATTCACCCACCACAATCGGGCTTGCCGCATCAAAAAAGCTCATGTAATCCATGCCGGTAAAATGATGCAGGTCAGCCGCCAAGTCAGGGCTGGTTAGAGGTCCCGTGGTCAGCACAACGATGCCATCGGTCGGAATGGCGTGAATTTCGCCCCGACGCAGTTCAATTAATGGATGGTTTGCCAGAGTCTCGGTTAGGGTTTGGCTGAAGACGGCGCGATCGACCGCTAAGGCTCCTCCCGCCGGAACGGAATGAATATCGGCGCTAGAAATGACGATAGATTTCAGCCGACGCAGTTCTTCATGCAGCAGCCCAGAGGCGCGATCGCTTGCCTGTGCCCCAAACGAATTACTGCAAACCAACTCTGCCAAATGCTCAGAGTGGTGCGCCGGACTGAGGCGCTGGGGGCGCATTTCGTGCAGGATGACGGGCACTCCTGCCTGGGCAACTTGCCATGCTGCCTCTGTTCCGGCTAATCCGCCGCCAATCACATGAATGGGTTGCTGCATACCACTCGCCTTTTCCATACTTTTGCGATCGCCTTTTTTACCGTACTAGATTAGTTTCAGATTTGGGGGTGGAAGTCCCTTTTTTCTTGAGATCAAAGTAGGCTTTTAACACTTGCCGCACGATCGGCGCGCCGACAGAACCGCCACCGCCACCCGATTTTTCGGCAAAAGCGACCACCACAATTTCAGGCGCATCTGAAGGAGCATAGGCACCAAACCAGGTATCCGAGCCGCCGCCCACATCTTCGGAAGTGCCGCTTTTACCGGAAATCGCGGGTAAACTTGGATCATACACTCCGCCGCCTGTGCCAGAAGTCACGACTTGCCGCAAGCCTTGTTGCAGTCTTTGGGTCGTGGTAGGCAGCAGGTTTAATGATTCACGCCAGTTTTTAGATTCTTCATTGTCTTTTAATAAGTGCGGCTTCACCAAAAAACCGCCATTGGCAGGCACCGCAAACATCACAGCCACTTGCAGCGGCGATGTCAGCAAGTATCCCTGCCCAATCGACATATTTACGGTATCACCCAAAAACCAGCCTTCTTTCAATTCTTTCCGCTTCCAAGCCTCATTGGGCACCAATCCGGCAGACTCTTCAACGGCTAGCTCAATGCCGGTTTTGCGACCAAACCCAAAACGCCGCGTCCAATCGATTAGGGTTTGGTCGCCAACGGTCATTCCTACTTGATAGAAGAATGTATCACTGCTGTTGGCGATCGCGCCTGGAAAATCTAACGGACCAAACCCCGCCCGGTTCCAATCATTAAATTCAATGCCGCCAATCGTAATAGATGGATAGGTGGGTAATACGGTATCTGGGCTAAACTTGCCAGACTCCAGACCCGCCGCCGTGGTCACAATCTTAAACGTACTCGCGGGTTGAAAGGCTTGGAGTGCGCGGTTTACAAAGGGATGATCCGTACTTTGTAACTGTTGCCATTGGGCATCGGTGATGCGGGTGGAAAACAAATTAGGGTCGAACGCGGGACGGCTGACCATTGCCAAAACTGCGCCGTTGCGAGGATCGATCGCCACGATCGCCCCTTTGCGATCGCCCAATGCCTGCTCCGCCACTTTTTGCAAATCCACATCCAGCGTCAGGGTCACATCTTGACCTGTTTGGGTGGATTTCTGCCCCAAAATTCGCACCACTTGCCCTGCGCCATCGACCTCCACCTGCTGACCGCCCCACTCTCCTCGCAGCAGATTCTCGTAGGCTAACTCAATGCCCATTTGCCCGGTTACATCGCCTAAGCGATAGCCGTCATCCTTACGCCGCTTCAATTCCTCATCGCTGAGTTCGCCCGTATAACCTAATATATGGGCTGCCAAATCCCCATTTGGGTAATAGCGCACTGCTTCCGCATCCACCTGAACCCCTTCTAGCTCAGCGCTATATTCGGTGAGCGCCGTTACTTGCGCCGGACTGATGCCCCGCGCCATTCGCACCAAAAACGGTGAGTTATACCCTGCTTGATCTAGCCGCAATTGCACCACGTCTTCAGGGATATTGAGAATTTGAGAGAGGCGTTTAATGGTGCCGCCCCATTCTCCCTTCTTGCGAGCGAGGGGCCACAAGAAGACCGAATGCGATAACCGACTTCCCGCCAATATTCGACCTTTGCGATCCAAAACCTTGCCTCGCTCAGGTTGCTTAGGAATTAGCCGAATGCGATTGTTTTCAGCGAGTTTTCGATTGGCAGAACCCTCCAAAAGCTGCAAATATACTAAGCGACCCCCCAAACCACCCAGCACTATTAAAGACGCGATCGCCATCAAAAAAATAGAGCGATAGCGCTGACCTACAGTGCGATTTTCAGATTGAGTAGCCGTCGTAAAAGGCAATTGAGTTAGCGTCATGAACCCGTAACAGTAACAACTTGTTTACTGGGTCGCCTTTGCTGGGTCGCATAAGAGCAACTGAGTAAACGTAAACTTTAGCGCAAGCGGTGATTGCTATTAAACGCACATCCAGAGGTATCAATCTAGAACGAAAGGCTGATCTTTTGCAATTGCACCGAAAGTTAGCTCAAGGCAATGCGTCAGAAAAATGGCTAGTTGATGGCTCTGTTTGCGAGTTGGGCACTCTATAATCATTCAATCTAAAGAAATTTTATAAGTTCCCAGATTGTTAGGATAATTCACTTTAGGGATAGGTCTGGATGAATGTAAGTTGAATAGCAACCTGAGTAAGCTTAACCGGTTCCCATGAGGGGATGATCAATCAATAATTAAATGTCTGCTTCAACACCTGATCAACTGGCGAGATGGGGATTGAACGCTCACAGGGAAATTTCTACTATGTCTCAGGCTGCGATTCAAAACCGAACCTTTACAACAGCCGACACCGAATTGGATGTCGAACTTCGTAAGGTTTTCAAAGTTTATAATCACGAACCCGTCGTTCGTGGCATTGATTTGACCATTCGCCGAGGAGAATTTTTTAGCATCTTGGGACCCTCTGGCTGTGGCAAAACCACCACGCTACGCTTAGTTGCGGGCTTTGAAACCCCCTCTTCAGGAGAGGTGTTGATTCGAGGTCAATCGGTCAACCAGGTGCCGCCCTATCGTCGCCCTGTCAACACGGTCTTTCAAAGCTATGCTCTATTTAGCCATCTCACCGTCTGGGAAAACATTGCTTTTGGATTAAAGCTTAAAAAACAAAATAAGGCAGAGGTTCAAAGCCAGGTGGATGCTGCGTTGAAGCTGGTAAAAATGGACGGGTTTGCGAAGCGATTTCCTGCCCAACTATCGGGTGGGCAGCAGCAGCGGGTTGCATTGGCAAGAGCGTTGGTGAATCGTCCGGCTGTGTTGCTGTTGGATGAGCCTCTGGGCGCGCTGGATCTAAAACTGCGGAAAGAAATGCAGGTAGAGCTATCGACGCTTCATCAGGAACTCGGTTTAACTTTTGTGATGGTGACGCATGACCAGGAAGAAGCGATGAGTTTAAGCGATCGCATTGCGGTGATGAATCAAGGCAACATTGAGCAAATTGATTCTCCAGAACGGATTTACGAACATCCTAAAACGCCGTTTGTGGCAGATTTTATTGGAGATACTAATCTGTTTTACGGCAAAATTGAGGGGTTTTCTGCTGATGCTCTGTGGCTGATCACGGATCACGGTTTAAAGATGAAGGCGAAGTCATCCAATGGAGAATCCCTTACGTCTGGCTCAATTGTCGTGAGTGTGCGACCTGAAAAAATTCACCTGAGCCGATCGCCCTTTGAGTATGAACCGAATACCTTTGAAGGACGGCTGCGGACGGTGATGTATTTAGGCACTCATGTTCATTATGGGGTGGAATTGGCAACGGGCGATCGCCTGACCGTGATGCAGCCCAGCATCTCTGGCGATTTGCCTGGAGAAGATACGCCGCTTTATCTATCGTGGGATGTGGATGATTGTTTGGCATTGCCGATGACGGAGCAGCGGTAATCGGTTTCAGGTTTCAGGCTCTAGGTTTCAGGCTCTAGGTTTCAGGTAAGGAGATATATCGCATTGCCTCACTTTTCATCTCATCATTGCAGCCGTCGCCAGTTTTTGCAGAGCGCGATCGCGTCTGTTTCTGGGCTAGCGCTATCGGGCTGCGGCTGGACTTTGGCAGAGGTGCGCCCCTTACCTCAAAAAGTAAGGGCAGCCAATGAGCTTTATATTTATACCTGGTCTAACTATATTGATGCTGATTTGCTGCGAGACTTTACTGCCCAAACCGGAATTCGGGTGATTGCCGACACTTTTGATGCCAATGAGACGATGCTAGCAACGTTTCAGGCAGGTAAAGGAGCCGCCTACAGTATGGTTTATCCCTCTGACTATTCTGTTGCTAAAATGCTGGAACTCAAGCTGCTGAGA
This sequence comes from Leptolyngbyaceae cyanobacterium, assembly GCA_041752515.1. Taxonomy (GTDB): domain Bacteria; phylum Cyanobacteriota; class Cyanobacteriia; order Leptolyngbyales; family Leptolyngbyaceae; genus ULC077BIN1. The sequence goes on from JBGSWI010000130.1 coordinate 29,902, forward strand.
GAATTAGAGAAATCTAAGATTTCAGGCTTAGAAAATATTTTCCCCAAGTTTCGGGCTTCTGTCTATGATCCTGGTAATCGCCATCATGTGCCAGTCAGTTGGGGCACCACGGGCTTAATCTACAACAGTAATAAAGTCAATCCGCCGCCCGAGGATTGGAATTATCTTTGGAAAAATCAGGAACAGTTGAGTGGTCGGATTACGCTGTTAAATGATACGCGGGAGGTGTTTGGGGCAGCGCTGCGATCGCTGGGCTACTCTTACAATTCCACGAATCCCAACGAAATCCAAGAAGCATTTGAAAAACTGAAGGTGCTAAAACCCGCGATCGCCAGCTTTACTACCGATGCTTGGCGCGACCAGCTATTAGCCGGAGATTTAGTTATGGCGATGGGGTTTTCGATCGATGGGGTGTTCGTTGCTCAACAAAACCCCAAAATAGAATATGTCGTTCCGCAAAGTGGCACCTCCCTGTGGAGCGATACGATGGTGATTCCTAAAAATGCGCCCAACCCAGACGCGGCTTATGCCTGGATCAACTATATGTTGCAGCCATCGGTTGCTTCCCAAGTCACCGAGCGTCTCTTTTTTGCTACCCCAAACAAAGCGGCATTTGACCAACTTCCGGCTCCAGTCCGCAATAATGAAGCTTTATTTCCGCCTGATAGCATCCTGCAAAATTCCCAGGGTATTGTGCCGTTGCCCCGTGCTATCGAAGAGCTTTATGCCAAATACTGGACCATCCTTACCAGTAGCTAACCAAGCTTTTGAGTGAATAACTGACAATCGCCCTTCCCCATTTGCCCCTTTATGACTGCCCCTCCTGCTTCGTTAGAAACCAACTCCAAATCTGTGCCCCAGTGGCTAGAACCGATCGCGCTCCTGGCTCCTGCTGGAATTTGGCTAGGACTGTTATTGGTAATTCCAACGCTGTTAATTTTTCAGTTGAGTTTGGTGCCAGGAATTCGCCCCGGACAGGTGGTGAATCCTTCGGGGTTAGATAATTATCTGCAAATTTTTCAGCCTGTAGTGATTCGACCTGCTACTGAGACCGCACCCGCCGTAGTGGATTTTATTTATTTGCGGGTGATTTGGAGATCGCTTTCATTTGCGATCGGCACCACGTTCATGTGTCTGCTGTTGGGGTTTCCCGTGGCATACTTCATCGCCATCACCGCACCAAAAAACTGGCGAAACCTGCTGCTTGTCGGCTTTGTCTTGCCTCTGTGGACTTCTTCCCTGCTGCGCTCCTACGCTTGGATTACCATCCTCCGCCCCACGGGAGTTTTGAATAGTGTGCTGACGGCAGTTGGGCTGCCTACTCTAGATATTCTCAATCGCCCCCCGGCGGTATATATTGGCATGACCTACAGCCTGCTTCCTTATATGGTGCTGATTCTCTACGCCTCCCTGGAAAAATTGGATAGGCGGTTGTTGGAAGCTGCCGCCGACTTAGGAGCCACGCCGATGCAAGCATTTTGGAAAGTGACTGTTCCTCAAGTGTTTCCGGGGATTGCTGCGGGATCGCTGTTGGTCTTCATTACGAGTATTGGCGACTTTATAGATCCAGAGTTGCTAGGCGGAGCCTCTAGCATGACGCTGGCTCGTTTAATCTACAACCAATTTTTAGGAGCCAGTCAAAACTGGGGTTTTGGGTCAGCCCTCAGCATGATTATCATTTTAGCGGTGAGTATTTCTATTGGCTTGCTGTTGAAATATGGCGATCGGAGCAGTGCGAATTTATGACCTTTTCTAAGCCCGCTCGGTTTTCAGTTTCTTGGCAGGCTTTTTTTACCCTGCTAATGTTTGGCTTTATGTATCTCCCGATCGCGGTACTGACGTTTTACAGTTTCAATGAATCGCCCTATAGCGCTGGCTGGACTGGCTTTACCCTGCGATGGTATCAAAAGTTTTTTGCCGATGAGCGAATTCTGACGGCTCTTCGCACCAGTTTAGTTGTGGCGCTGGGTGCGGTGGCGATCGCGGCAGTGATAGGTACGCTGATGGCAGTGGGCTTGTCGCGCTATCGCTTTCCCGGCAAAAGCATCTATCAGGGTGTTGCTTATTTGCCGCTAATTATTCCCGATATTGCGATCGCGGTTTCTACGTTGGTTTTTCTAGCAGCAGTCGCTATTCCTATAAGCGGTGGCTTGATTCAACTGAGTCTTGGCACGATTGTGTCAGCCCATGTGGTGTTTTGCATTTCCTACGTGGCGCTAGTCGTCTCCACTCGCTTAACCAATATCGATCCCCATTTGGAAGAAGCCGCCCTAGATTTAGGTGCTACACCTTTTCAAGCCTTTATCCAAGTGTTGCTGCCCGAACTAACCCCAGCGATCGTCTCTGGTTGTTTGCTTGCTTTTGTACTCAGCCTAGATGATTTCCTCATTGCCAGTTTTACGGCAGGCGGCGGCGCAAACACTCTACCCATGGAAATTTTTAGCCGCATTCGCACGGGGGTTAAACCTGATATAAACGCCCTCAGCGTTGTTCTTATCAGCGCCTCTGGCTTTCTCTTTGTGGTCGCTGAATACTTTCGCTATCAAAGTGAGCAAAGACGCTTGAAATAAGGGAAATTGCTTGGAGTGGCGCTACGCTATCCTTCGTCAGGCATTACTTGTGGCGGAAACGGTGACGGTGATGCTTAGGTCGAACTTTGGCGATTTCCGTAGGGAGCGTTTCACCAATTGCGGATGAGGCTGAATCAACTGCTGAAGTCGCGCTAATGTCTAGGGTTGGGGCATCGGTTTCAAGCGCCAGCAGCACTTCAGGCGCTGCACTATCGTGCAAAACTTCGACCTCTCTGGGTTCAACTTCCCTAGGCTCAGCCGCGATCGGGTTAAATTCTGAAGTCGTTTGCATCGACTCTAACCGTTTCTGTTCCAGCGGTGCAGCCAGAGATTGAGGTTCTTGCACGAGTTCGGGCAGTGCCACCAGTTCTTTTTCCGTTTCTTTCACGGTTAGCGGAATCCGGAGCGGCTGCACTTCCTCAATCCAACAGCTTGCCAGGGGTAGCGTCTGGTCGAGATCCTCCAAGGGGCGAGGAACCAGCATGACGGCGTGCAGTTCACCAATGCGCTCTGCCTCAATCATGCCTGCATCAAGCGCCATGGCTACGTTTGCCACTGAACCCCTAATGATCGCTGTACATAGTCCTGCTCCAATAGTTTCGTAAGCCGCAAGTGCCACATCTGCTGATTTCATCATGGCATCTGCCGCCCCCACCATTGCCGGAAAGCCACGGGTTTCTAGTAAACCTACTGCCTGATTACTCAGTTTGCTGTGCCCTCGCCCGGTAGCAAGCTGCGCGAGTCGATTCCCAATCGGCAGCACCACTTCCAGGTTAGGCATGGGGCGTGGCACCACTAAGGTAGAAAGTTTTTGCCCAAACTGCTGTGCCCGTTCGGCACCTTCTTGGACAGCTAGGCGCACGTCAGCAATGGAGCCTCGGACGATCGCCGTGCAGTGACCGCTACCAATTTTCTCATAGCCCACTAGCGTTACACCCGAAGACTTCAGCATATGATCAGCAATCCCCACAATTGCGGGAAAGCTCTGGGCAGACACTAAACCCAACGCTGTATCTGTAAAATCTTCTCGGTTTCTCATGCGTGAAAGCGGGTATTCATCGGTAGTCTTATCCTAACTGCAATTAATAAAGAGAGGCGTGAAATAACGTCTTTTACCCCATCAGTCACCGTCTAATCTCCCCAAGGATCATCTGCGTCCAGCATCGAATTGGATGAAGCAGAAGGTCGGCTGATTTGGTGATGAGGAAACATTTTGACTAAAAGTTGATTGACATAGACTTGCCCATAGACATTTAGGCTTTGGTCTAAAGGATCGGGAGGGGTTGCCAAAGGCGAAGCCGACGGTTGAGTAGGGTCTGGATTGGGTGGTGATGGCTTCGCAGCGGGTACAGAAGCGGCTACCGAGCTACTGGGGGGATAGAACACGGTATCGGTCGCCTGTAATTCATCTGGCGGACGACTGCGATCGCCCACTAATGAACCGGGGGAAATGAGGTCTCCCGATGCGACTGAGCTATTAAAAATAGTTGATGCCGAACCGATGCAGGCATTTCTACCAATCGAAACCTGTCCGATGAGTAAAACCTCTGCTCCAATATTTGCGCCTTCGCCAATTTCTAATACGCCACTCGACGCATGAAGAATGGCACCAATGCCGATACAAGCTCCGGTTTTGATGATTATGCTACTGTCAGGATCTGCCTGAATTAAAACACCGGGAGCGATCGCAACCCCTTCCTGAATCGTCACATCGCCACTGATATAGTAGTGAGATACGCTGATTGGTTGCAGTTGCAAAGATAGCAAAGACATAACCCCCCTTGATGGAGTCAAAAGTTTTGAGTTAAAGCAATTTGTCTTTTAACCCAAAACTTAAAACTCAAAACCCACAACAAATTCTTCACAATTCTCAGAATAATTACTAATGATTCGCGGCTTGCTTACTGGGCTGTTGAATTAACTTTTCAACCACTCGGCGCTTCACCTTGGGATCAGTGCCAATCAACCGGACATATTCACCCGCGTGCTGATTCATAAAAGCATCCAACGCTGCCATCACATCCGCCTCACGAGTTCCTGTCATTGCGGTTCCGCCTTGCCATGAACTGGTTTTATAGCGGCGCTCATCCGCATACTCAGTGCTAATCTTAAAACCTTGAGCTAATAACTGACGAACTTGCTCCGCGATCGCCCCGTCCTTCTGAGCGCCATTCCCTGAACGATGACTAGCAGTATGATTAGGATGAGCAGTGGAGTGGGTAGAAGCAGAAGTCGCTGCTGCAGGGTTTGGAGCCTCAGCAGTCACGCTACCTTTCCCATTAGGACGATGCACAATCATTTCCACCATCCGTTTTTTCGCCTTTGGATCGATCCCCACCAACCGCACATAGTCACGGCTATGTTGGCTGAGGAATGATTCAATTTCCGCGATCGCATCCGCTTCACGTCGAGCCTGAATCATCGGTGCATTCTGCCAGGAACTCGTCTTATAGCGGCGCTCATCCGCATACTCCACCCCAATCTGGTAGCCTTGAGCTATTAATTGCCCCACCTGCTTCGACAAATCAGAACTCATGCTGTTAGAAGAAGCTCCGTAGGAAGCAGTCTTGTCAGCAGCAGTAGAGCTTTGAGCCGTACCCTTGCTTTGATTAGAACCTTGAGCCGTTTTTCCATCGGGGCGCTGAATAATCATTTCAGCCAATCGCCGCTTCGCCTTGGGATCAATCCCAATTAACCGCACATATTCGCCAGAATGCTCACGGATACACGCTTCCAAACCCGATAAAACATCGCTTTCCCGCGTGGATTGAATGGGAGAACAACTCGTCCAAGAGCTAGTCTGAAATCGGCGTGTATCGGCGTGTTCCATGCCAATTCGCGCACCCTGCATCAACAGGCTTCGCACTTGAGCAACGACCTCCACTCCCAAACTGCCAGACTGAGATTGTCCATTATGAGTGCCAAAACTCGGTGCTGCCTTAGGACTCGCGTAGCTCCTTGCAGAATGGTCAGAATTTCCACGACCTGGATTAGATGCTGCTTGACCGGGCTGATCCTGAGGACGCTGAATAATTACTTCTAGTACCCGTTTTTTCGCCTGGGGATCGATGCCAATTAGGCGCACATACTGCCCTGTATGTTCCGAAAGACAGGCTTGCAAGCCCGCCAAAACTTCTGATTCACGCGTTGCCTGAATGGGCGCACAGCTTTTCCAAGAACCCGTTTGAAACTGCCGCTTGTCCGCGTGTTCTGTTCCAATTCGATACCCCTGCGCCAACAATTGACGCACCTGACCCACGACATCTGTATCCATACTTCCTCCCTTTGTAAGACGGCTGTGAGATTCACTGCCCCCACTTGCCAAGTTAGTTACAGTAGACTGCTGCTTTTCTGGAAATGTAGACTGCTGCTTTTCTGGAAATAACGTTGCAGAGGCAACACTTTCAGCGGAGTGATAGCCCGATCGCAGAGCATCATTGACACCCATCACCTGAACCACAAACTGTTGATCCGATTCCTGTACATCTGACAACTGGTCTGCCTGGTTCTGACTGGTAATAACAGAACCCGAAGGCACAAATTTCCCAGGTGGAATTTCCACATCTTGAACCAGAACGTGCATCATCACAATGCAGCCGCGTCCAATTCGAGCATTGAATATTGTTGAGCGAAACCCAATAAAACATTCATCTCCGATATAAGCGGGTCCATGAACCAACGCCATGTGAGAAATAGATGCATTCTGCCCAATCCAAACAGAATAGGACTGGTCATCATCCCCAACCACGCGACCTTTCTCTAGCCCATGAATCACCACACCATCTTGAACTTTAGAACCTGTACCAATTCGAAACGAATTTCCCTTATCTGCTCGGATAGAAACACCGGGGGCAATAACCACATTTGCCCCCACCCGAACGTCCCCCATCACGTTGGAAAATGAATGGACAGAAGCCGTTTCATCAACCCGGTCATTGACCAAGTTTGAACGAGATACCGGAGTATCCGTATAACTACGGACTACCATAAAATCAAACTCTCCAAACTGAAACCACGATGAGTGGATAGTACGAACTGGGTCAAAATCTAAAGCAAGGTCGTAAAGCAGAATCTAAATCTGGTGATCTAAAGATTGACAAGTAAGCGTTTCATATCAACGTTGGTTCACGCTAACGATCTTGATCGCGCTTACTGTAGAGCAGTCTATTTTCAAGGCTAACGGTGTCGATGATAGCAATGACTGCCGCATCAACAGGGCGCTGTTCGCTTCCTGAGACTTGACGCGCGGCGCTACCATGACTCACTAACACCCATTCATCTATGCCGGCACCGACGTTATCCGCTGCAACCTCATACCCAGGAAGAGGTTCCCCATCATCATCAATAAACTGAAGGACGAGGAACTTAATACCCCTGAGAGTGGGTTCTTTTTGCGTACTAGTCACCGTGCCAAGAACTCTGGCAATCTGCATTCGGCGTTACGGACGGTTAAGAGGACGAATACCGCTAACACTCTCGCGAAATGGTTCTACTGCTTCGGTGTAGCGAATAGGTAGAACATACTCTAGGTTTTCATGAGGGCGGGCGATGATATGGGTGGAAAGCACTTGCCCACCGTTGACACGCTTCACGTTTTCAATGCCTGCCGCCACGGAAGCTTGCACTTCAGAGACATCACCGCGAACAATGACCGTGACACGACCACTGCCAATTTTTTCGTAGCCGACTAAGGTGACGCGCGCCGCCTTAACCATTGCGTCTGCTGCTTCTACCACTGCGGGGAAGCCAAGGGTTTCAACCATTCCAACTGCAATTGACATTGTATAAACTTCCTTCCAAATAAACTTCAAACAATCGTGTTGATATCTCAAACAAAACTTGAACTTACTTTTGCCGCCCGAAAGCGGAGTTGCAACGTCATAAACGTCTAATTGTTAGCTGCGAAATTGATCTACTGCTTCGGTGTAGCGAATGGGTAGAACATACTCTAGGTTTTCATGAGGGCGAGCAATGATATGAGTTGAAAGCACTTCACCTCCATTGACTCGCTTTACATTTTCAACACCAGCAGCTATCGAAGCCTGAACCTCAGACACATCACCTCGAATAATCACGGTGACGCGACCGCTGCCAATCTTCTCATAGCCTACTAGTGTGACGCGAGCTGCTTTCACCATGGCATCTGCTGCTTCAACAACTGCGGGGAAACCCCGCGTTTCAAGCATTCCAACTGCAATTGGCATCCCCAGTCTCCTGATAAGTAAAACTAATCGTTTCAAGCAAGAGTGAAAATTTTGACGGAGACCCTACCATTCCAAGCCTTGTTGAGTTTTTCACTAGGCATAACAAGCATAGGGGCGTAGCCGACACTTATGCAATATAAAGACCAATGATAGTTGCAAATCTTGGACATCAGAGAAACTTATCAAATTAGTGGAATTGTAATTTTTGCCACTATTTCAACCCTAGGGTGAATCTTCTCATATTTTGTGCGCTATCTCTTAACTCTCTAAAAAACTAGACTTGAAGCGCTGAAATTTAGATTTATCAGCGTTTTAAGCGCTTAATAAATGATTACACGACGATCAGACGATCGCGATCGCCTACCGAATCTCACCGCAATCTATTTCTTCACCAGCCTGAGCTTTTTCTAGTCAATGGTTAAGAAAGCGCAACGTAGGCATAAGTTACATTTATGTAAGTAAGCTAGTCGTTCCCCAACGGTGGTTTTTCCTGGACAAACATTGATATGGTGGGGTAGCGACAATGCAATTTGAATATTAATTAAGATTTATTAAAGCGTAGCTAACTGATTTTTCAGCCCCAAAAAGGGTGCTGGAGCTTATTCCTTGTTAGCGCTTATGATCATAATTATTACCCTTTATTACCATTAAATATTAATAAGAAGGCTGTTGGAATGGGCGAGTTTCTACTGCAAGCAAGCTGGTGTCTTCCACTTTATGGGTTGGTGGGAGCCGTGTTAACGCTGCCTTGGTCAATTGGATATGTCCGTCGCACTGGTCCTCGTCCAGCCGCTTATTTCAACATTTTGATGACATTAGTCGCGATGGTGCATGGGGCGATCGCGTTTCAAACGAGTTTACATATTGATCCTCAGCCGATTCTGCTCCATTGGTTTCATGCCGCCGATCTCGATCTTTCGTTCGCGATTGATATTTCTTCAGTTAGCTTAGGGGCTGCGGAACTGGTCACCGCCCTCAGCTTTTTAGCTCAAATTTTTTCTTTAGGGTATATGGAGAAAGACTGGGCGATCGCCCGGTTCTTTGCTTTGATGGGCTTTTTTGAAGCTGCCATGACTGGGGTGGCGCTCAGCGATTCGCTGTTTCTAACCTATGCGTTGTTGGAAGCGCTCACCCTATCGACTTATCTGCTGGTGGGTTTTTGGTATGCCCAACCTCTAGTTGTCACCGCCGCACGGGATGCATTTTTGACAAAGCGGGTTGGGGATGTGGTGTTACTCATGGGAGTGGTGGCATTGTCAACTTTCGCCGGCTCATTGAACTTTGGTGATTTATACGAATGGTCTGAAACGGCGCTGTTGCCCCCGACCGTAGCCACATTACTAGGCTTAGCGCTGATTGCCGGACCCACCGGAAAGTGTGCCCAGTTTCCGCTTCATCTGTGGCTAGACGAAGCAATGGAAGGACCGAATCCCGCCTCTATTCTGCGAAACTCGGTGGTGGTTTCCTGCGGAGCTTATGTCTTGATTAAGCTCCAGCCGATTTTGATTTTGTCTCCCGTGTCCTCGACTGCTCTCGTGGTGCTCGGAACGATGACTGCCATCGGAGCCTCTTTGGTCGCGATCGCTCAAATTGATATTAAACGTGCCCTTGCCCATTCCACTAGCGCCTATCTAGGATTGGTGTTTATTGCGGTTGGGATGCAGTGGACTGATGTTGCTCTGCTCCTTCTGTTTACCCATGCGATCGCCAAAGCCTTGATGTTTATGAGTGTGGGTTCCATCATTACCACCACTGCCACGCAAGACGTGACTGAAATGGGGGGGTTATGGTCACGGATGCCAGCGACAACCACAGCTTTTTTGGTGGGCGGCGCTGGTTTGGTTGGGCTGCTTCCGCTAGGCGGCTTTTGGGCATTCAGAGAGGGGATGAATGCTTTTTGGTACGACGACCCTTGGCTGGTCGTTGTCCTGCTGCTAGTCAATGCTTTAACCGCTTTTAACTTGACCCGTGTTTTTCGCCTCGTATTTTTGGGTGAGCCTCAGATTAAAACTCGACGTGCCCCAGAAGTCCCTTGGACAATGGCAGTGCCGATGGTCTCTCTGACGATTATGACCTTGTTGGTTCCTGCCATGCTCCAGCGCCTCTCGCTGCTGCCTGATTGGGCATATTCAAATCATGGTGCTGTCTTGCTGTTGATGCTATCGGGCTTGAGCGGTCTTCTTGCAGGGTGCTTCGTCCCTTTTACTCGCGTCTGGTCTCGCCCGGTTCAAATGCCGTTTAAGTTGATTCAAGATATGTTGGCGTATGACTTTTATGTGGATCAGCTTTATCGCGTCACGGTGGTTGGATTGGTCGCCATGGTGTCGCGGTTTAGCGCTTGGTTCGATCGCGCGGTGGTGGATGGACTGGTCAATTTTATTGGCATTGCCTCCCTCTTCAGCGGCGAAAGTTTAAAGTACAGCGCTTCCGGGCAGTCTCAGTTCTATCTATTCACAATTTTGACTGGGGTTAGCGTGTTAGGAGTTTTACTGACTTATCGTCTCTGGTAAGTTTGAAAAGAGTGTCAACTTAGCGGCTAATTCATGCAGATTGGATGGGTTCATCCATCCAGCTTATCGGTGTACTAGATTATTTAATTCTCTTATTGTTCCTGCCATGCTCAGCGCCCTCGTTTGGATTCCCGTGCTTGGAGTTATTTTAATTGGATTGTTGCCGCAATCTGACGAGGCAGCGATCGCGCGATCCGTAAACCTTTCGCCAAGCGTCTCCGAAGGAGAATCGCTGCCGCCCAATTCTGCTCGTCTGATTGCCCTGCTCACAACTGCAATCACCTTTGCGCTATCAATCGTTGTGGCGCTCCAGTTTGATTCGCTGAGCCTCCAATCTCAATTTCAAGAATCGGTGCTCTGGCTAGAGCCGCTGGGACTGAATTATCAGCTTGGGCTGGATGGATTATCCTTACCGCTGGTGGTGTTGAATGGATTGCTGACCTGGATCGCCGTTTACAGCACCGAGAAGTCGATTCACCGCCCTCGTTTGTATTACATTTTGGTGCTGTTACTCAATACTGGGGTGGCTGGAGCCTTTTTATCTGGAAACCTACTTTTATTCTTCTTGTTTTATGAGTTGGAGTTGATTCCGCTATATTTCCTAATTGCGATTTGGGGAGGTGCTCGGCGGAGCTACGCGGCAACCAAGTTCCTAATCTACACTGCGGTTTCAGGCATTCTCATTCTGGCGGCATTTTTAGGAATTGTTTGGCTGAGCGGGTCTCCTACATTTGACTATCCAGAGATTCACACCGAATCGCTGCCGCTGATCACCCAAGTTTTATTGCTCGGTCTACTGTTGGTGGGTTTTGGTATCAAAATTCCGCTGTTTCCCTTCCATACTTGGTTGCCCGATGCCCATGTGGAAGCCTCCACGCCCATTTCGGTGTTGCTGGCAGGGGTGTTACTCAAATTGGGCACGTATGGCTTGCTCCGGTTTGGGTTGGGGCTGCTGCCTGAAGCGTGGTCAGTGCTGTCTCCCTGGTTGGCAACCTGGGCGGTGGTGAGTGTGCTGTATGGGGCGTTTACGGCGATCGCCCAAACCGATATGAAAAAAATGGTTGCTTATAGTTCCCTGGCGCATATGGGCTACGTGTTGCTGGCTGGAGCCGCCGCAAACCCCTTGAGCATTTTGGGCACCGTGTTTCAAATGGTCAGCCACGGGCTGATTTCTGCCATGCTGTTTTTGCTGGTGGGGGTTGTTTATCAAAAGACCGGCAGCCGCGATATTACTGTTCTCCAAGGGTTGCTCAATCCGGAGCGAGGAATGCCAATTATCGGCTCCCTCATGGTGATTGGCGTGATGGCAAGTGCAGGAATTCCGGGCATGATGGGGTTTATTTCCGAGTTCTTGATTTTCCGAGGCAGTTTTCCAGTTTTTCCGGTGCAAACTCTGATCTCTATGATTGGACCTGGGCTAACATCGGTCTATTTTTTGCTGCTGGTGAATCGTGCTTTTTTTGGGCGCTTGCCTGAACAGTTTGCGAATTTACCTAAAGTCTATTGGTCCGAACGTCTCCCTGCTTTTGCTTTGACGCTGTTGATCGTGGCACTCGGCTTGCAGCCTAATTGGTTAGTGCATTGGAGCGAAACGACGACAGCCCAGCTTACCCCCGCGATCGCGCTTCCCCTAGAGAAAATCGCTTCACGAATTGAAGCGGACCCTAAATCGCTCAAAAATGCCGCAGTATTCCTGTCCTCCATCCGCCCTACCGCTAGTGCCAATGTCGCAAATACGCTCAGGGCAACGAACCCCATTCACCCTCCAGTGTCCTCTAATCCATGAATATCTCTAATCCATGAATATGACGATCGCCCCCAAACCATCCGCTCCGAGCCATCCCTTGACCGAGATTATTCAGCGGCTTCAAGCAGGAGGAGCGCTGCTGCCCGATTCGCCAGAAAACGTGATTGAGGTGGTGGGCATTCTGAAGAGCTATGGCATCGTGCTAGATGCCTATTGGAGAAATCTCACTTACATTTCGGAACATCAGTTTTTGGAGCTTTTTCCATTTTTTAAATATTTCAATGGTGAAGTGTCGTTTAACAAGCTGTTGAAACATTGGGGGCATGATCGCATCAACTACGAGTTTGCTGAATATTGCATGAAGGCAATGATGTATCACGGCGGCGGTAAGCTAGACGCTTACTTAGATACGCCTGAGTTTAGCGAGCGGGCACAGTTGGCGATCGCGGCAAAGCTCAGGGGCAACTTTTTGATGCAAGGGCTTTCCAACACGTTCTCTGATTTTTTGCCAGAACAAATTCGGCAGTTAGCCTATTACAGTGCTTTAGGGCAGTTTTGGAACGTGATGAGCGCCATGTTTCTGAGCTTGTCCGATCGCTACGATCAAGGGGAAATTAAGACGATTCCCGATGTGGTTGCTCACATTTTGGCAGCGCTGGTCGAAGCCGCCAACCAGCCCATCACCTATACCGTCAAAATTGCCGATCGCGACTATGAGATCATTCCCCAGTCTGCCGGAATCACTTTTTTGATGGATACCGCCGTGCCCTACATCGAAGCGGTGTTTTTTCGATCGTTTCCCTTCATGGGCACCATTTCCTACAACGCTCAAGCCTGCCAAATCTCGCCTGAGCCGGGTCGCTTCAACTACGGGGCGCTATATGCCGATCCATTGCCGATAGGGGGCGCAGGCATTCCTCCCACACTGCTGATGCAAGATATGCGCCACTATTTGCCTGACTACTTACACCAAATTTATCAGCGATCGCCCAGAGGCGAGGAAGACCTGCGGGTGCTGATTTGCGTCAGCTTTCAAAAATCTATGTTTTGTGTGATGACGGCTGCCATTTTAGGATTAATGCCTCACCCAATCGACACAATCGAGCCAGATCAGCAGCAGACCAACCAAGCTTATTTAGAAGCCTGGATGGATCGCTTGGTAGACTCTCGCTTACCCAATATGCAAATATGCGACGTTTGACACTCCCACGGCTCTGAGTAGGCGCGGTACGCCCGAAAAATTGCAATCATTTCAACGTTTAGGGGTGGCATAAAAGAGTGTGAATCGCTAGCTTTAGTAAAGTGCGTCCATAGCTGAAGAAGGCGGGATGAAATGGTTTATCCAAACCTGCTTGAGCTTGTGGTAGAAACTATCTTTTATGGTCAATACTAAGGGGAATTCGACTGCCAAACTATGAACCCCATATCTTCAGCAAATCAACGGTTGAATATTGGTTCATATGCCCCCAATATTGAAGAATTACCTGCTTTGGTTAAACAGCCATTCCTACCCTCTGTGACTAGACTGAATGCTACTGCGCCTGATTTGGCACAACGCTTATATCAGCATTTTCCTACCGCTGTTTTTGTTAAAGCCGCAGGGCAGAATGGCACGATCGCGTTTTGGAACAAACAAGCGGAACTCCTGTTTGGCATTCCTGCGGAACGGGTGATTGGCAAAACCCTGCACGATTTTTTGCCGCTGACCTTAGCCGATCGCCTGGAAGAGTGCGATCTTGCTGTATTGCCACCAGGCACTCAAACGACGGTTGAAGCCGCGATCGACCATCCCGCCGGAACCAAAACTCTAAAAATCGCGCGAGTGTTATTGGCTGAAGAAAATCAGCGTGAAAAAAAACAGCGTGAAGAAAACCAGCCGCCCAGTGTGCTGTATGTGATTGAAGATATTACCGAGCAAAAACAGGCAGAAGCCCTTCGGCACCAGCAAGCAGACCAAACTCAGCGACTGACCCAAACGGCTAACCAAATCCGCGAATCGCTGGATTTAAAGCAAATCTTCACCTTTTATGTAAACGGCGTTCGTGATTTTTTGCAAACCGATCGCGTGATGGTATTTCGGTTTCGCCCCGACTGGAGCGGCATGGTTTTAAGCGAATCTATCACTTTAGGCTGGGATACGCTGATCGGTAGAATCTTTGAAGACCCTTGTTTTGCCGACTCCAAGCGCTTTCATCCGCAAGGGCAGATCAAGGCGATCGCGGATATTTACACCGCTAACCTGACCCCCTGCTATTTCACCTTTCTGGAAACACTTCAGGTGCGGGCTATTTTAACCTTGCCCATTTTGCACCAAGGACAGCTTTGGGGGCTACTGCTGATTCATCACTGCTCTGCTCCTCGCCCATGGACAGATTTTGAAATTGACAGCTTAAAGCAGTTAACCACCCAAGTTGGCAGATCGATTGAACAATCGGAAATTTATCAGCAAGTGCAGCACGCCAACGCAGAACTAGAGCGCCAAGTGCAAATTCGCACGGCAGAGTTACAGCTTGCCTCAGAATTTGAAGCGACCTTAAAGCGAATTACCGATCGCGTGCGGGATAATCTGGATGAAGACAAAATTTTGCAAACTGCCGTGCGGGAACTGGCGATCGGCATCGGCGTTACTGGCTGCAATGCTGCGCTCTATGATCTGGAAAACCGCACGTCTAAAGTTTCTTACGAATACACCGACTCGATGGTGCCTTTGCAGGGGCGAACGGTGATTATGGATAATTTTCCTGAAGGGTATCGCCAATTGCTTCAGGGATATTATTTCCAGTTTTGTTCCTTGGTGCCCAATCCGCTCCGAGGGCACGTTGCCATGCTTGCCTGCCCAATTTTGGATGATCAAGGGGTGCTAGGGGATTTGTGGCTGGTCAGCCAAAAGCATCGCGCATTCAATGACCAAGATATTCGACTGGTGCAGCAAGTGGCAAATCAATGCGCGATCGCCATTCGTCAGGCAAGACTCTACCAAAAAGCTCAGGCTCAAGTGGAAGCACTAGAAACCGTCAATCTGCTCAAAGATGATTTTTTGAGTACCGTATCCCATGAACTGCGAACGCCAATTTCTAACATGAAACTGGCAACCCAAATGTTAGAAATCAACCTAGAAAGCCAGCATTTGCTAGATAATCCCTCTAGCCCCCTAGTCCGGTATTTTCAAATACTAAAAAATGAATGCCAACGAGAGATTAGTTTAATGAATGATTTGCTGGATCTCTCTCGGTTAGAAACGGGGGATGATCCTCCTACCTGGCAAACAGTAGACCTTGCCACTTGGATACTCAGGCTGGTGCAGCCCTTTTTAGAACGCGCCCACAGCCACAGCCAAACCTTTCAAGTAGATTTGCCTCCCAGTTTGCCCTCTTTGATTACCGATCCTTCCCGACTGGAGCGAATTCTGAGTGAATTGCTGAGTAACGCCTGTAAATACACGCCGACTGGTGAGACAATCACCTTATCGGTTCAGCTTATTCAGGCGGAAGCAAGCACTTTAAGCCAAGGTTTTTTGCATGAAAAGAGGAGGATATCGGGCAAAAAGTGGGGGATATTGCCCACAACACCGATGAATAACCTGGGCGAACAGAGCGCGATCGCGGCGGCTAAGCCACGCTGGAGTTTTCAAATTAGCAACTCTGGAGTAGAAATTTCGCCTGAGCAACTCACCCATATTTTTGATAAGTTTTATCGAATTCCCAACAACGATCCGTGGAAACACGGCGGGACTGGGCTGGGGTTAGCGCTGGTCAAAAAACTGGTGGAGCCGTTAGGTGGAAATATTCAAGTCGTCAGTTGCGATCGCCTAACCCGCTTTATCGTTGAGCTACCAGTGCGCCAATCCGCAATCTAGCGTCAGAAGTTTTCCTGAGCAACTCTACATAATCTTGTAAACAACCGCGAGAATAGGGTTATCCTGAAATGCACTAATTTCGATAGAATGCGACTGAGTGCTATATTATCTCAGTTTAAACTTGGCTTGTGCTAGCTAGTAAGAAACAGTCTTTTGTGAGCGTGATGCCGTTGAATAGTCCACTCGTCCAGTCTTCTCCCCCTGTCATTTTGGGTAGCTTGCCCGACCCACTCCTTGCCAATCAAACCTGTCCTCGGCGGGCACGGATCGAAATTGATTTATTGCTACTAGCGATCGAAGCTTTAGAACTTGACGGATCGGAAGCCATTCTCCAAACCTCAAAAGAGCTAGAACTGGACGAAATTATCAAAGACCGAGTTACCCTGTGGCGGTTACGCAACACAAATCCCCTCCGTCGCCATAATCAGCGGCGTGACCTGACGTTAACCGAAGCCAAAGCGCTGGTGATTGTGGGCTGTTCTCTCTCACGCCAGTTAACGGTCTTGATTCGACAATTGTTAATTGCCCATGATCAACTGATCGAAAAGCAATTGTCTATGGAACATCACTTTCGCCTAAATGACTATCTAGAGCGATTTCGCGCCCATTTTCGATCGCGCATGAACCCGCGTCGTGCGGCTATAGCCGATAACTACTCGGATGAAAAGCTAAATCAGCTTGCTCTGAGCCTCCTCTCTCAGCTTTTATTTTGCACAGGCACCTATGGAATTCAGCGATTTTGGTTCAGCTTGTTTGATGGAGAAGTAGCATGACCACTATTCAGCGTTTGTATAGCCTGCCCAACTGTAGCTTGATGCTAGAAGGCTTTAGCGACAATTTTTTGCTCAACTCAACTGAATTCCGTCCGTTGCTGGCTATTTTGATCAACGCAGAATGTCGGTTGGCGCGACTCGAAAAGCCCCTGTCTGGAGGACGGGAGTTTTTAGAAAGTTTGGTCGCTGCGGTGAGTCAATACGCGCAAGAGTTTTTGAGCGGGCTACACGCAACCAGGGTGCCTAAACAGGCGGCTATTGGACTGGTGCAGATTGAGCGGGTGAATGACAATACTCATCGCCTCAGCCTGCGATCTCCCACCGTAGTAGATAACAGCGCCCCTATTACGACCCCTAACCCAACTCAGGTTGATCTCAGCACGGTCGAATTGTTTGATTTAGTTGAAGCGATCGATCAACTTTTGGCAGATACGCAAACGCTGCCCGATTTATCGCTTAATCTGAAGCCGCTATCGCGTAAAGAAATTGTCAAAACTGAAACTGCTACAAAGCAAGTTGTGCCAGGGGCGATCGGGCTAGCGAGCTTCGCGGCAGCGGCTTTTGCCTTTTCGTTCCTGCCTTTCCCTAAGGTCGAACCGCCGCAAGATTTATATCCCGTGCGATCGGGCGAGACCCCAAACTCACTCACTCCAGAGTCTCCTGCATCCTCCACGCCTGCCACAAGTCAACCCACTCCAGCGCCGAGTGGCAGTGCGGTTAGTTCAATCCCTAACCCGACTCCTGCGATCGATTTAAGAAAATTGGAGACCACGTTGGTAGCGGCTCCTGAAATTACGGATCGCGCCACCTTAGAGCAACTAGGCAAGCAGCTTCGTGGAACCATTGAGCCACGGTGGACTCCCCAATCTGCCGTTCCTCAAGACTTGATTTATCAGGTTGGTGTGGGCAAGGATGGGGAAATTTTGGGCTACAAGCCAATGAATGAAATCGCTTTAGAGAATGCGGCTAAAACGCCCTTGCTCGGTTTGGTGGCTGTGCAGGGCGATCGCCCTGCAAAGCCACTCGCCCGCTTCAAGGTTGCCTTTACATCCAACGGCAGCTTGGAAGTTGAACCCTGGAAAGAGGCAACGACTTCACCCATTACCGGCATTACCGAGATCACAGAATCCGCGAAGCTGGAGGCGATTTTGCCAAAACTTCGGAGCCAAATGAATCAAGGCTGGGTGGCTACACCCAATTTTAGCGAAGACTTGATTTACAAGGTGCGGGTTAAAGAAAATGGCACCGTGGTTGACTATAGCGCCGAAAATGATGCCGCTGCTCGGTATGCTCAAGAAACCCCACTAAGCAATGCGGGAAAATTAACCACAGATGGAAATATTACTCCAACCTCTGAGCCTCTTGCTTTGTACAAAGTAGTATTCACTCCTCCCGAAGGGGCGGTAGAAATTAGTCCTTGGCGCGGTTGGCAAAACTAGCGCTGAAATATGGAATCAACCCAGGTCGCGGGGGGGCTCTGCGAAGTGATACTCAATATTTGCGGGCTTACAGTCCTCCCGCCTATTTTGAGTGACGGGCACTTCAATCCAAAATTCGCAGCCTTGCCCCAGTTCCGAAAAGCATTGCAAGCCGCCTTGATGCCGCTCTACAACAATTTGATAGCTAATCGAAAGTCCTAACCCTGTTCCTTTGCCCACTGCCTTGGTGGTAAAAAATGGATCAAACAGTCGATTGCGGACTTCTTCTGTCATGCCTAAGCCATTGTCGGCAATGCAAATTCGCACCTGCTGAGGATTAATCATTTCAGTCCGAATGCAAATAGTAGGAGGCTGGTTGCTTTCTCCTAATCCCTGACTGTTGCCTAATCCGTCCTCTAACGCATCGATCGCATTTGCCAAAATATTCATAAATACCTGGTTTAACTGCCCGGCATAGCATTCCACAGGGGGCAAATCGCCATACTCCTTAATGACGGTAATATCAGGAAGATTAGGTTTGGTCTTGAGGCGGCTGTGCAAAATCATCAGTGTGCTGTCAATGCCTTCATGAATATTCACAATTTTTATTGCTGCCTCATCCATCCGCGAGAAGTTGCGGAGCGCTAAGACGATCGCTTGAATGCGCTCAGCCCCTAATTTCATTGAAGATAGGCTTTTAGGCAAATCTTCTAGCACAAAATCTAGGTCGATCGCCTCAATTTCCTGCTGCACGGCGGGCACAGGGTTAGGGTAATGCTGCTGATAAAGCTCGATCAAGCTAAGCAAGTCTTGCGTGTAGTCATGAGCATGATTAACGTTGCCATAAATAAAGTTGACCGGATTGTTAATTTCGTGAGCAACCCCCGCCACCAGTTGTCCCAAGCTTGACATCTTTTCGGTTTGCACAAGTTGTGCTTGTGCCTGTTGTAGTTCACGCAGCGTTTGCTCCAGTTGCTCGGTTTGTTGGCGAAACCGAGCCTCCGATTTTTGCAAGGCGATTTCAGCCAGCTTCCGTTCGGTAATATCTTCGATCGCGCCTAAGATGCCAATCACATTCCCCTCTGAATCGTGAATGGGAATTTTGTTTACATCAATCCAAGCTTCTTGCTCATCCGCATTGTGACGGTGTTCAATCAGATGTAAAACAGGGGTATCGGTTTCCATCACCTGACGATCTTGTTCGCGGTAAAGCGCGGCTTCTTCCTTCCAAATCAGGTCATAATCGGTCTTGCCGACTACTTCTAACGGATTTTCAAGACCTGCTGCCTTGCCCCAGTTGCGATTGCAGCCCAGATACACCAGTTCTCTATCTTTCCAAAATAATGCCTGAGGAATGTTATCCAGTACGAGTTGCAGCAGTTCGGCGCTTTTATTCAGTTCATCCGCCCGTTGGCGATCGCTAATATTTTCAAACATACAAAGAATTCCCCCTGCCGCACCATCGAGTCCTTGAATTGGAATTTTGCTGCCGACAAACCAAATCTGCTCTCCGTTTCTGTGCAATCGAGAAGTTAATACCTGAAGTTGGGGCACCCCGATTGTCATCACCTCTCGATCCAGCGCTCGATAGCTATCCGCATCCTCGCGCCTCCAACCAAAGGCATAGTCTGTTTTGCCCAAAATTTCATGAGGTTCGGCAATGCCCACCAAATCTGCCCATTGCCGATTGCATCCCTGATAAACCGACTCAGCATCCTTCCAAAAAATACACTGGGGCATATTATCCAATACAGTTTGCAGCACGGCTTCTCGCTGCCGGAGTGATTCTTGTGCAAGCTTGCAAGAGTGGATGTGTCTAATTAATGACAACAGCCTAATTTGCGCCCTTCGGAGAACCTGATCCATCTGCTTTTTGCGGGTCTGATCTGCCGTAACGTCCCGTCCGAAGCTGACGATCGCGATAATGCCAGTAGCGTCTCGAATCGGCGTGTAGGAAAACTCATAAAAACGAGTTTCTTGCTCCTCTGTGATCTCGTGGAGGTGTTGAAGCCGCGCCCCGGTTTCTAGTACCTGGGTAAGACAAATTGATAGCTCTTGAAAAAAAATTGGATGCTGTAAAGCGACTAAATGATGATCCATCAATTCTTGGCTGGTTTTGCCAATAAAATTCTGGGGCAAGATTTGCAGCAAAGAGGCTCCGGCTGGATTGATGGCTAAACCTCTGAGCGCTGAGTCATGCTCGATAATGACATCGCTAGAGCATTCAAAGAAAGCTTGTAAGTGAGAGGATGAAGACACTGTATCAATGCTTTGAGGTGCCTCTTGCTTCATATCTGCTGTGAACCACTCCGCGATCGCTAGTCGGCATTCCCAGTATGCCCCGCATGATACCATCACTATCCATTGATGCTAGCCGCACAGGTTAATGATTAGCCAAAGAAAATTATTTGTCAGAATAAACCGCTTTGAGAGTCTGTAAACCTGAGGCGATCGCCCCGCCTCAAACTCCCTCACTCACTCGACTGCACCGCTAACGGGAAAGCGATCGATCAGTTGAATGGCTCTGACGGCGTTTCGTTTTAGCTCATTCGGCAAGTGGGGCACATGGGGAATTTGGGACAGAAAATCTAACGTCCGGCGCAAAATTCTCACCACGTCGCCTTCATCCAGGCTGGTGTTGGCACAAATCTCCGTCCATTCGATGCCCAGTGCCCACTGTTCGACAATGCCAACAAATTCATACTCTAGCCAAACGGGTAGCACTACCTGAAGCCGCCGCTGGCGCTGAAATAAGCGCTGACGGGTGCCACGGAGTCCATTTAACGCTTCTTCAACCTCACCGGAAAGCGCATAGCGAGTCCACATATCAGGACGCGAAACTTCGGTGATCAGGGCAGCACAGGCAGCAGCAAGATGATGCGGTTCCAGTTCGCCCAGTTCGCCGGAGGTCAGCGCTAAGCCCAGCCAAAGCTCGTTGTCGCCGCGAATGGCAGCGGTGGATTGACCCAGAGGCGTGGGAATCAGATCCTCTAGACAGCCGAAGTCGCGCAGGATGTCGATTAGATCGAGGAAGGCTTCCCAGTAGCGATGGGCTTGCTGATTCAGTTTGTTGCGCCGATCGCTCAATTCGTCGCGAATAGCAGTCATGCGTTTTTGGCGCTTGAGAATGGTGGCGCGGTTGCCCCATTGATGCACGGGATGCGCCTGAAGTTCGGCTTCTACGCTCTGCATCCGCTGTTGTTGAACATGAACTTCGGGGGCATGATCCGCCAAGTCGGGTGCCGGGGGGATTTTTTGGGCGATCGCCCCCGTTTTTTCATCCCCTTTGCGAGTTTGTCCGGGTTTTGGAGGCATTTCAGGTGGCGGAGTCAGGTCATCCACGCCGGTCATTCGGGGGATTTCGCCGCGCAACTCTGCCACATCGCCCACTGTCGCGACATACCAGCGATTGTCTTTGCCGAGGCAAACTAGGTAAGGATACTGCCCCGCTCCCGCAATCTTCATCACCAGAACGGCAGCCATGAGGTGAGCAATCCCGTTTTGGGTGCTTTTGAGGCTAATAATCGTTCCAGCAACGGCAAAGGAAAGCGCCATTGCCATATCGTGCGATCGCACCTCGTTTGCCTGCTGTTGCAAAATCTTCAGCAAGCGGCGTTCTTCCTTCAACCGCTCTTGCAGTTTTTCATACTGCCCCAGTAAGTTCCAATCTACCTGTTCAATTTGAGCGTTAATCTGGGCAAGTTCAGCATCTAGTTGGGCGATCGCCTCCTGTTGAGGGCGCAAATAGAGCGTCGAGAGATATTGCCCAAAACTGCGCTCAATTAACTCCTGAGCCTCTTCCAAGCTGTGAGTTTGCAGCAGATTTAGTACCATGCCGTAGCTAGGTGTGAACTGGCTCACCAGGGGATCGGCTGCCGCTGTGGCTAGATAGGCGGCTTCCCGTGCGCCTTCAAATTGCGTTTGCGCCGTCACCACATAGCCCTGCACATCCATGCCACGCCGTCCGGCTCGTCCTGCCATTTGCAAAAACTCGGAGGCATTCAGCAGGCGATGTCCCAAATCTGTCCGCTTAGAAAGGCTAGAAATCACCGTCGTTCGGGCTGGCATATTAATTCCTGCCGCCAGGGTTTCTGTGGCAAACACCACCTTAATTAACCCCTGCTGAAACAGTTCTTCGACCAAGCCTTTCCAAGCAGGCAATATGCCCGCATGGTGAGCGGCAATGCCATTGCGTAGCGGCTCCACCTGTCCGGCTCGTCCGGCTTCAGGGTTGCGTTCCAAAAACTCATCGATTTGGAGCTTTAGCTGCGCGGCTTCATCAGGATTGACCAGGGAGAGATGACGCACTTGCTCGATCGCCTGATCGCAATTTCGCCGACTAAAGATAAAGTAAATCGCAGGCAGCATATCCCGCTGTTGCAATTGGCTGACCACGGATGCCAAGGAGGGACTGTCTTGCTTGGGCGATCGCTGACTGCCCCCCATCCGACCCGCCATTTTGCCGCCTTTGGGCTTCAGCCGGGGATGAATCCGCTTTTGGCTATCGTCAAGCAGGGGAAACAACCCTTTTGGATTGCAAAAGTGAAAGCTGAGAGGCACGGGGCGAAAGTCAGAATAGATCAACTCCGTGGGTCCATGCACCTGATGAATCCAATCGGTCAGTTGGTCACTGTTGGCAACCGTGGCAGAAAGGGCAACGAGTTGAATTTCTGAGGGGCAGTAGATGATGGATTCTTCCCAAACGGTGCCCCGCTGGCGATCGTTCATGTAATGGCATTCATCTAGCACCACGGCTTCCACACCCGTGAGCGAGGTGCCCACTTCGCCAATCGGTGTGCCGTAGAGCATATTCCGAAAGATTTCGGTGGTCATCACCAACACGGGGGCATCGCGGTTAATGGAGATATCGCCTGTGAGCAGCCCCACTTGATCGAACCCAAACATTTCACGAAAATCGCGCAGCTTTTGGTTCGACAGAGCTTTGAGTGGCGTAGTGTAGAAAACCCGCCGCCCGCGCGCGATCGCCCGATAAATAGCATATTCTCCAACCAAAGTTTTGCCGGAACCCGTGGGCGCACACACCACCACCGATTTGCCCGACTCCAGTGCCGCGATCGCCTGCATCTGGAAATCGTCTAGGCTAAACGGAAACAATTGGTTTAAGTCAAGTCCCGAAGTTGTAAGGGAAGTCACGCCAAAAAAATCCAATTATGGACCAGAAATCTATCGTCGGATCGGATGTTTTGCATATTTTGTAGTAGTTGTAACCATCCCGAAGAAACATAGCTGTTTTAAAATCAGCAGGTTATATTGGCAAAGGATACTTGCTAGTCTAGATTCGATCCATCATAATGCTGATTGTTTTGAAGGTAGCAGTTTTGTGCAGCGAGTTCCCATAAACTAGCGGAATAGTTCGTAAACGTTACCCAACATCAGCATCTTTATCAACTTCACCTGTCAATTTAGTGGGTAGCCTAATCTGAAATGTGGTGCAATAGCACTGAGTCTAGTTAAACCTGACGCACAGATCAGAGCGGAGGAACCGGTTTATTTGGGGCGAATCTTGCAACTTGTAAGAGAGACACCTTCCAGTCTTAGCCCGTCAGCTAACTCCGTCGGCAATGGAAGGAGTGACCAATGCTGAGGCTTCATCGCCGTGGTTGTTGGTGTCTCCTGACAAAGGTGTATTGGACTGTCGATGCTTGATATTGGTCAAAGCATCGAGTCTTAACGTGTTTGTCGCTTTGACCCACCTCTCGTAAACCCAGATCGTGAGAGGATGAAAATCGTGAAAATTCTTCCTATGCTAGTGCGCCTTGAAAATGCGCTGGGCTGTCCTGAAATGGCAAAGCGCATGGTGCTGCTTCCTAAGCAAGCCACCGGGGGTGCGATGTCAGATTCTAATGAAATTAATCTTTTGGTGGGCTACGATGCTTCGCCTCATAGCCAGACTGCGCTTGATTTGACCTTATGGATTGCCCACCAAACTCGCTTAGCAACCCAAAAGTCGGTGATGGTTCAGGTCATTTATGTGGTGGATCGAAATGCTGCGGGGCGCGATCGCACCGGCTATTTAGATCCGCTCGATCGCCCAGATTTAGCGGAGAACTCGGCTTATACATTGCCCATTCGTGAATGTGGTGAATCGGCTCAAGCTCAACTGTTGGGCAAAGGAAGCACCAGCTTAGTCGCTGAACTTCCGGTCGCTCAGGAGCGTATTTGCAGTGCTTTTGACTGGCAAATGCACCAGTTTGAACAAGCTGACCACATTTTATGGCAAGCTCGCCATCTCGCAGATGAGTGGCGCGGGTCGCTCAAAACCCATCTCCGGTTTGGCAATTTGGCAGATGAGCTTCGCCAAGTTGTCAAAGCAGAATCCGCCACCGTTTTGGTCTTAGGCTGCAAATCTGCCAATCACCCGTTGGTGCAACAGTTGGAATCTGATTTTCCCTGTCCAATATTGGGAATTCCATCGCTTCCCTAAACACCCGTAAAAAAACGTACTAAGCAATAATGGCTCAAACAAATCTAAAATTTTAGAACAGGCACCCTGTCTCAGGGTGCTTTTAATTTGGCAAGCATTTTAGACCTGTTTTTTAGGTTGAGCAGCCCAAATTTTAGAGTATAAGGCAGTATATCAATATGCTTTTTACCGAATATGAAAAGTTAGCACCGTTACGGAGATGTTGGCGATGTCTTTAGAAAGTGCAAGTCGATTTTTGGAAGCTGTTGCCTACGATGAACCCTTACGAGAGCGGTTTGATCAGATGCAGGGACCAGAAGAATTCCTAAAAATCACTGAACAATTGGGCTACAGCTTTACCACGGATGAACTGCTGACTCTGGCGCGAGAACAAAGTGAAGGAATTACTGTGCGACGACACACGGGGGTATGGAAGTGGTTACGCAGCATCAATTGGATCTAACGCATGGCTTAAGTTTTTGGGACTGTCTTTATCAGCGCACAATTCCCAGCTTCAATTCAAACCTTAAAATTCCAGTCATTCGTTGTCGTCCATAGGAGATACACGTTACAGTCAAGGGCGACTGAGGTTCCTACTGGATTTGGCTGATGCAATTTCTCCGCTCTACCCTTGCCTTTTTGTTTGCGATCGCGTTCAGTGTTACGCCTATGTCCCCCGCTAGGGCAGCTAGTTTTGCACCAAACGAAAATTTAGTAGTGGAAGGAATTCCGCCGATTCCGCTGACGCTGGTCGAAGGGATCAGGCGCTACACGGAGTTTCGTTCAGCCAGTTTATCGAGTTGGCACCCCCAGCGACGCGAAATTTTGATCTCCACGCGATTTGGCAATAATGCCCAGGTGCATCGAGTGCGATCGCCTCTGGCAGCACGAACCCAACTAACCTTTTTTACGGAACCCCCTTCAGGAGCAACCTTTCAGCCGACCCAGGGCGATTATTTTGTATTTAGTCGAGATACCGGTGGCAACGAGTTTAGCCAGAACTATCGCTACGATCTGGCAACTGGAGAGGTGACGCTGCTGACGGATGGCAAGTCTAAAAATAGTCGCGGCGTGTGGTCTGCCAAGGGCGATCGCATGGCGTATACTTCAACCCGGCGCACGGGCAAAGATGCCGATTTGTACATAGTTGATCCGATGAAACCGAGCCGCGATCGCCTGTTGGCAACCGTGGAAGGGGGCGGTTGGGCACCGTTAGATTGGTCGCCGGACGATCGCCAGTTGTTGGTGTTGCAATATCTGTCTGCCAACGAAAGCTATTTGTGGCTGTTTGATACGCAAACGGGTAGCCGCACCCGGCTCACCCCCAAAGGCAAAGAAACCGTGCTGTATGAATCGGCGGTGTTTAGCAAAGATGGCAAGGGTTTGTATGTGGTCAGCGATCGCGACTCCGAATTTCAGCGCCTCGCTTACTACAATCTCGCCAACCAGCGCTACACGCCGCTCACCAGCAAAATTCAGTGGGATGTGGAAGACTTTGATTTGTCGGAAGACGGCAAGCGTCTCGCCTTTGTCACCAACGAAGATGGAGTTAGCGTACTACATCTGATCGACCCTAAAACCCGTCGAGAGTCTGCCCTACCCAAGTTGCCAAATGGGTTGATCCTCGGCTTAAAGTGGCACCGCAACAACCGCGATCTCGGCTTTACTTTTGTGTCTGCCCGGTCTGCCGCCGATATTTATTCGATTGATGTCACGACCAATAAACAAACCCGCTGGACGGAGAGCGAAACGGGCGGCATCAACACTCGCACCTTTTCGGAAGCTGACCTGGTTCGCTGGAAAAGCTTTGATGGCAAAACCATCTCTGGCTTTCTCTACCGTCCTGCTCAAAAATTTACGGGCAAGCGTCCGGTGATTATTGATATTCACGGCGGACCGGAATCCCAATTTCGTCCGGTGTTTTTGGGACGGCAGAATTATTACTTAAATGAACTGGGTGCGGCAATTCTATTTCCCAATGTGCGCGGCTCTACCGGCTATGGAAAATCCTTTCTCAAGCTGGATAATGGCTTTTTACGAGAAGACTCGGTGAAAGATATCGGGGCGCTGCTGGATTGGATTGCGACGCAGCCCGACCTGGATGCTAGCCGGGTGATGGTGACGGGTGGCAGCTATGGCGGCTATATGTCCTTGGCTGTGGCAACGACCTATGGCGATCGCATCCAATCGGCGATCAACATTGTGGGCATTTCCAACTTTGTCTCTTTTCTAGAGCGCACCGAAAGCTATCGTCGCGATTTGCGTCGAGTGGAATATGGTGACGAACGCGATCCTAAAATGCGAGAATTCCTGTTGAACATCTCACCGCTCAACAATGCTGAAAAAATCAAAAAGCCCTTATTTGTTGTCCACGGTAAAAATGATCCCCGCGTGCCGCTGAACGAAGCCGAACAAATTGTGGCAACTGTTCGGAAAAATAGCACTCCTGTCTGGTATCTAATGGCAAAGGATGAAGGACACGGATTTGCTAAAAAAAATAACGCCGATTTTCAGTTCTACACTACAGTGCAATTTATCAAAACCTATTTGTTGAATGAATCAGGTAGTCAATGAGCTAGATTTAACGCTACAACTCAATTAAGGGAATTCATCCAGCCGACTTCACGAGAAAGGAAAACCCATGACACGGGACGGAGATAAACAAGGCGTTCTTAAAGAAATCAAAACCCAAGTGGTGATTTTGGGCGGATTGGTGCTGCTGGCGTGGGGATTGGAATTGTTTGACCTGTTTGTATTGCGGGGGGGCGGTTCATACAGCGGATTTAGTCGATGCCAAATGGATGTGCGTAGTGGCTTAGCGCAATGCGGTTTGAACCAATTTGGCATCGTTCCGCGCAATTTAATTGGGCTGCGGGGCATCTTGTTCGCGCCTTTTTTACACGCAAACCTGGCACACCTAGTGGGCAACACCATCCCCTTCATTACCTTGGGATGGCTGATTATGCTAGGTGAAATTAGTGACTTTTTTGTAGTTAGCATCATTTCTGCGGTGGTGGGCGGGCTGGGCACTTGGGCGTTTGGCTCTCCCGGTATTCATATTGGGGCAAGCGGCGTAATTTTTGGCTATTTGGGCTATTTGCTGTCGCGGGGATATTTTGAACGCAAGCCGCTTTCGATTGCGATGTCTTTGTTTGTGCTGGTGCTTTATGGCAGCTTGCTTTGGGGGTTGCTTCCTTTGCAATACGGCATTTCTTGGGAAGGTCATCTGTTCGGTTTTTTAGGCGGGGTCGTGTCGGCAAAGATCCTATCGAGAGATAGTAAATCGGTTGGAGGATAAATGTTTTGACGAATGCTGTGATTCTGGGCTGCGGCTATGTGGGGCGATCGCTGGTTCCTCACTGGCGACAAACGATGACGGTGACTGCCACCACGACAACCGTAGAGCGGCTCCCAGAATTGCAACTCTTGGCAGATTATGCCGTAGTGGTGAAAGGAAATGATCACGCCGCCATGCGATCGCTGTTGCAAAATCAGCAAGTGTTGCTGGTATCCGTCGGTGCGCCCAACTCAAATGCCTACGAAGAAACCTACTTAAACACGGCAAAAACGCTAATCGCCGCGTTGAAATCGTCTTCCGTGCAACAGGTGATCTATACCGGCAGCTATGCCGTCTATGGCGATCGCGGCGGCGAATGGGTGGATGAAGCTACGCCAGTCATGCCGATCACTCTCAAAGCTGAAATTTTGGCAGAAACAGAGCAGGTGTTGCTGAGTGCGGCTCATGACTCGCTGAAGATCTGCGTCTTGCGGCTGGGCGGCATTTATGGTGCTGGACGCGAACTGGTGAAAATTTTTGGAAGAGCAGCAGGCAGCGTTCGGGCTGGAACGGGTGAAGAAGCGTCTAACTGGGTTCACATTGATGACATTGTGGGCGCGATCGCCTTTGCCCAACAGCAATCCCTCAGCGGCATTTACAATTTGGTCGGCACTGTGCCCCTCACCACTCAGGAATTGCTCGATCGCGTTTTCACCGCACACCACTTACCGCTGGCAACCTGGGATGGTTTGCAATCCAGCACCCGGTCTTACAACGCCCGTGTATCGAACCAAAAATTGCGGGATGCTGGATACGAGTTTCTCTACCCAGAGATCCAAGAAACGCTGTAATCTAGGCTTCTAGAAATCAAGCGGCTGTCTCTTATGCACACTGTTTCGTCGAGTCCTGCTCCATCTTTGAACCCCAAAAACCATATTGCTCAGGTCTACCATCAACCGTTGCCCGACCTGCTGTTTGCCGCACAGACTGCTCATCGACAACACCATGATCCTCATGCGGTGCAGTTGTGTACGTTATGCAGCATCAAGACTGGAGCCTGCCCGGAAGACTGCGGCTACTGTTCTCAAAGTGTTCATAACTCAACCGATCTTCAGCCAGAACCGTTGATGGATGTGGCTGCGGTGCTGTCGGAAGCCGCGATCGCCAAAGCTAATGGCTCCACGCGGTTTTGCATGGGCGCGGCATGGCGTGAAGTGAAAGATGGTGCCCAGTTTGAGCGCGTGCTAGAAATGGTGCGGCAGGTGGCGGCATTGGATCTGGAAGTGTGCTGTACGTTGGGAATGCTGAAACCCCATCAGGCACAGCAGTTGAAAGCAGCCGGATTGACTGCCTATAACCACAATTTGGATACCTCACCCGATTATTACCCGCAAATTATTACCACCCGCACCTACCGCGATCGCCTGGAAACCATTCGTGCTGTCAGCGAAGCCGGAATTTCAGTGTGCTGTGGTGGCATTGTGGGGATGGGCGAATCGGTGGGCGATCGACTCGATCTGCTGGAATCTCTTGCCAATCTGTCTCCGACTCCTGAATCCATCCCGATCAACTGCCTCGTGCCCGTACCCGGAACCCCGCTACAAGACGTGCCGCCAATCGCCGCGATCGACCTCGTGCGGATGATTGCCACCACGCGCATTCTGTTTCCCACGGCAATGGTGCGCCTCTCTGCCGGACGGCTGACCATGAGCGACGAACTGCAAGCCCTGTGCTTTTTGGCAGGAGCTAACTCCATCTTTACCGGACCTAAACTGCTGACTACGCCCAATCCCGCAGGCTCTCAAGATGAAGCATTGCTACACCGCTTGGGCATGGTGCCAAAACCACTCCCCTAATCGAAGGCTGAACTGAAGTAGAGGAAACAGCTTTGGACGCTGATCAATATTTGCAGCAAAAGAGAGCCTCATGGAACCGCTAAGCCTATCCGACTCTCGCTTGATTTACATTGATACTGCCATTGACACTGGTTTGCGTAAGGTGCCGGGGTTGTCCGTTGTCTTCCTCAAGGATGTAGTGATACCGTTTTGAGTTTTGAGTTTTGAGTTGCAAGGCAAAGAAACATTGCCGCTTCCAGCCGATCATCTGTCGCGTTTTAATTTCAAATTGGTATGAATAGGTAAACATACCATTCCAATTAGTAATAGCCCTGGAACTCACAAACAGCATAGAATTTTGGTGCTTATGAACGCGATCGCGAGGGTAAAAAAATAGTGCCTCAATCAG
Organism: Leptolyngbyaceae cyanobacterium; assembly: GCA_041752515.1. Lineage (GTDB taxonomy): Bacteria > Cyanobacteriota > Cyanobacteriia > Leptolyngbyales > Leptolyngbyaceae > ULC077BIN1. Next base: position 59,925 of record JBGSWI010000130.1, read on the forward strand.
TCTTCCCTCAGGAATTGCAGCCGTTTTCCGTGTTGGGTGTGCCCGTTCATCTGACCCATGACTATTTGGGCTGGCTGGTGTCTCAGGCGGAACAACAGCAGGGTTGTCATGTGGTGACGCTAAACGCCGAGATGACGATGCAGGCAGGGCAAAACCCACCGCTTGCCGAAATTATCCAGCGGGCAGAACTGGTGATTCCTGATGGCTCAGGCATTGTGCTGTATTTGAAGCTTTACGGCAAGCAGGTCGAGCGTCGCCCCGGCATTGAATTGGCGGAAGGGATGCTGCAAGCGTTTGGCAAATCGCCAGAGTTGGGCACGGTGTTTTTCTATGGCGGACAGCCGGGAGTCACGGATACTGCTGCGATCGCGTGGCGGCAGCAGTGTCCGGGCTTAATAATTGGCACCCAACACGGCTATCTCAAACCAGAGGAGCAGCTTGGGTTTGAGCAGCGACTAAAGGACTTGCAGCCCGGATTGATTCTGGTGGGTTTGGGTGTGCCTCGCCAAGAGTTTTGGATTGCGGAATATCGCCATCTTTGCCCCGATGCGATCTGGATTGGCGTAGGCGGCAGCTTTGATATTTGGGCAGGCACGAAAACCCGCGCCCCGGAGTTCTTTCGCAAAAACCATTTGGAGTGGCTCTATCGCCTCTATCAAGAGCCGTGGCGCTGGAGGCGGATGCTGGCGTTGCCTCATTTTGCATGGCGATCGCTGCGGTATCGAGTGGGCATCGGAACCAGAAAATAGGCAGCTATTTTGGGGCTTCTGTGTTCTAATGGATGGAAATTTGCGATCGCCCCGTCTTCATTCCCATGACCCAAGGTTCAACTCACTTGCCGCTGAAAGAAACGATCCAAGAAACAACTGCGGAATCGCGTCCACCCGATGCACATCGGCGAGCGATCGTTTGTTTGCGGCAGGTTCACAAAGCTTATAACCCCGGCTTTAAGGCGCTCACGGACATTAATCTGGAGATTCAAAGCGGCGATTTTTTATTCGTCACGGGTCCCTCTGGATCTGGCAAATCCACTTTTCTCAAGCTGCTGTATGGCGAAGAGCGGGCAACAGCGGGTGAGGTGCTGGTGGATGGGCTAAATGTGGGCGGCTTGCAGGGCGATCGCTTGGCGGCGTTGCGGCGACGAATGGGCATTGTCTTTCAAGATTACAAGCTGATTCCCCGGCGCACAGTGGCGGAGAATGTGGCGTTTGTGCTGTGGGCACAGGGCTATGATCGGCAGGAGGTTCAGCGCCGCCTGCCGCCCGCCCTAAAAATGGTTGGGCTTCAGCACAAGGCGGATAGTTTTCCTGATGAATTATCGGGCGGGGAGCAGCAGCGGGCTAGCATTGCCCGTGCGATCGCAGGCACACCGCCCATTGTGCTTGCCGACGAGCCGACGGGCAACCTGGATGCCGATAATTCTTGGCAGGTGATCAAAATTCTTAAAAAGCTGCACGCGATCGGCATTACAGTCATCGTCACCACCCATGACGAAAGCTTGATCCGCCTCTCAAACCATCCCGTCGTTCAAATTCGCAACGGTTATCTCTATCGTCCGCAGCTAAGCCTCTAAAAAAGTTTGCGACAGCGCCAGAAATCTAAAAACTGGCAAACCTAAAAACTGGCGAAAACTAGATTGACTCAGATCGCAATCTTTCAATGGATTCCTAAATCGAGTACTCTAGAACTCTAGGCGGTAAACTTCTGACCGCACCAACTTAAACCTGCAACCCACCCCTTGCTACCCGCGATGTCCAATATTTACACGGTTGAAATTCATCATCAGGGCACCCTTCACACCATTCAGGTGCCCGAAGACCAAACTGTTTTAGAAGTTGCCGACGCGCTTGAGTTAGATTTGCCCAGTTCTTGCCATGCGGGGGTTTGTACGACTTGTGCCGCCCAAATTTTAGAAGGAACCGTTGATCAATCAGAAGGCATGGGCATCAGTCCAGAGTTACAGAAACAAGGCTACGCGCTGCTGTGTGTTGCTTATCCTCGTTCCAATCTAAAAGTTGAAACTGAAAAAGAAGACACGGTTTACAATCTTCAGTTTGGACAACCTCAAAAATAAGTTTGCTTGGGTTGAAACTTTCAGTTCTTTACTGTGTTGCGCCATGACTACCCATTTCATTACTGCCGAAATTGATTTGCAAGAGTCGCCCTTGGCACTTCAACGCGAGGTAAAGGCAGAGTTGCAAAAGCGGGGAGAACCCTTACGATGGGCAGTGACAGCCGTTGACTTAGAGCGCCAAAAAGCTATAGTTGAAGCGATCGTGACTCAATCTACCCAAGCCAAAGTGCCGACTCGCTAACAAATTATTTGAAAGGCAAGAGGTGAGAGGCGGAGGCAAGAGGGAAACTCAAAACTCAAAATATCTCCTACGGAGACGCTGAGTGCAAGGCACACGCTGCGCGAACGCGAACAAAACTCAAAATTCTATCCGCCCCCCGCACTCCGTACCTTATGAAGCGTCCTTACACCGTCATGTTGATTGTGCCCACTGGGATTGGCGCATCCATTGGTGGCTATGCCGGAGATGCGTTGCCTGTGGCACGGGCGATCGCCCAAGTAGCAGATTGCCTAATCACTCATCCTAATGTGTTGAACGGAGCGCAGCTTTACTGGAATTTGCCCAACGCTTTGTATGTGGAAGGCTATGGACTGGATCGGTTTGCAGCGGGGTCTTGGGGCTTGCGTCCAGTCCACCAAAATCGAGTGGGATTAATTTTAGATCAAGGGATAGAACCCGATTTGCGAGTGCGCCATCTGCAAGCGGCGGATGCGACTCGCGCCACGCTGGGGCTGAGCTTGACGGATTATATTGTCACCGATATGCCTTTGGGTGTGAATTTGAAAACCGCAGACTCTGGGGCGACTTGGGGCACCATTGACCATCCCGATAGCTTGCTGAGAGCGGCAGAGCAGTTGATTACCCAAGCCGGAGCCGAAGCGATCGCGGTAGTCGCTCGGTTTCCCGATGACGTGGACAGCGAGGCGCTGCACAACTATCGCCACGGTCAGGGCGTAGACCCGCTTGCCGGAGCCGAAGCGGTGATTAGCCACTTGGTCGTCCGCAATTTCCGCATTCCCTGCGCCCATGCGCCTGCCCTGCTGCCCTTGCCGCTCGACCCAACTATTTCCCCGCGCTCTGCCGCCGAAGAGTTGGGGCACACCTTTTTGCCGTGCGTGTTGGTGGGGCTGAGTCGGGCACCGCAGTTTGTCGTCTCTGGCAGTGCGGCTTCGGGTGATCTATGGGCAAATCAAGTGGATGCGATCGTCATTCCTGCCACCGCCTGTGGGGGAAGTGCAGTGCTGAGCCTCTGCCAGCAACCCCGCACAAAGATTGTGGCAGTGCGCGACAATCAAACCAGAATGCAAGTGCCGCCCGAAGCGTTGGGCATTGCCGCAGTTCAGGTCAATTCTTACTTGGAGGCGTTGGGCGTATTGGTGGCGGATCGGGCAGGCGTTAGCCTGGAATCACTTAATCCGGCGATCGCGCCTTTGCTTGCGGCAAACACCAAAATGAGTGCGCGATCGCCGGAAGTGAGCAGGCAACCAGGTTAACTGAGCAGGCAAATTACCAGTTTGCTGTTTGAATCTTTGGGAAAGAGCAGGAGCGATCGCCTTTGTAGTACAGAGCGATCCTCTTGCATACGGAGCTTAAAACAGCCATTATCAAACAACTGTAAGACCTGGAAAAGAACGAATGTCTCTGATCGCGCAAGGAGTTGAAAAAGGTTTAATCAAATTTGATGATCAGCAAAAGCAGATTACCTATGTTCATCAAAAAAAGAAGAGAAATTATACCAACCCTGAAGAACCGGTACAGGCGGAAACGTTTCTTCAATTGATTTTGACCTATGGCTATGACACAAAACGAATTCGCTTGTTTGTGCCTGTCACGATGGGATCATCGGTGAAGGAAGCAGACATTATTGTTTACAACGACGATTCATGCCTATCGCCTCACATCGTTGTTGAATGCAAGAAACAGGATGTTTCAGAAGCAGAATTTGCTCAGGCAGTTGAACAGGCGTTTAGCTATGCGGTGGCAGAGGGAGCGGGTTTTGTATGGGTTACATCCGGAATTAAAAATCAGTATTATCAGGTTCCGAAGGAAAAGCCGAAAGATCGGATCAGCATCCCTGATATTCCTCAGTTTGGGATAGCAAAGCTTGCAAAATATAAGTATGCGAAAGGGGGGGGTTCTTCTAATGGACAAAAGCTATTTGAGTTAGAAGTTGTGACTGAGGATGAGTTAACCCGCAGATTTAAGCAAGGGCATCAATCGCTATGGGGCGGCGGGGAACTGAACCCATCTAGCGCATTTGACGAACTGGACAAGCTGATCTTTTGTAAGCTGTGGGACGAACGCAAAGCCCGAAAGAAAGGTGAGCCTTATGATTTTCAGGTTTTTCAGATCTTTGATGAAAGCTTTGAGGGAAAAACGCCTCAAGAACTTGAACAGCAGGCAAATGAAGAACTGAGTAATCGGATTAAGGCTCTGTATGACGAAGGACGAAAAAAAGATCCTGAAGTGTTCAAGGATAATATTCGTTTGACTCCTGAAAAGGTGCGAACGGTGGTTGGTTATCTGGAAGGAATTAATTTAGGCAAAACCGATCTGGATAGTAAAGGTCGTGCCTTTGAAACCTTTATGGGGTCATTCTTTTGGGGTGATTTTGGGCAATATTTTACGCCTAGAGCGATCGTTAAATTCATAGTAGATGTTTTACCGATCAATCACGAATCGTTAGTGCTGGACACCTCTTGCGGCAGTGGAGGCTTTTTGCTTCATGCGTTGGATAAGGTTAGGAAAGAAGCCAATGAGTATTATCCTGATTACAAAACCGATCCAGATGAATCAAAACAGCACTATACCCACTGGCACGAGTTTGCAGCCAATAATCTGTTTGGTATTGAAATTAATGAACAGATTGCCCGCGTTGCCAAGATGAACATGATTATTCACGATGATGGGCATACCAATGTGATTGCATCGGATGGGTTACGCGGCAGCGAGGATTTAATCAAACGAAGTGGCAATTTAGGATTTGCCTATAGCCGTTTCAATTTTATTATTACCAATCCTCCCTTTGGTTCGGTGATTAAACAAACCGAGCAAGCCTAGATGAATCAATATGGCTTTGCCCTGAAGCCGGAAGATTGGCTCAACCCGAAAAGCAGATCCACACCAAGAGAAACATATAGATTCAGGGCGATCGCGGTTGGCTGTGGTGCTAAAGTTTGGCGCTATGGGCGGGCGTATCGACAGGTGATATTCAGGGCGATGTCACTGCCTGGTTCCGCTTCTTTGACAACGACGGCAATTTAGTGCATTTGCCCGAAGAAGATGCAGAGCAACGGGCAGCGATCGCTGCACCACGAGCAGAACGTTTGGCAGAAAAACTCCGAGAGTTGAAAAACTCCGAGAGTTGGGTGTTGATCCTGAGCCGGTGTAAAAGGAATAATTTTACAAAGCAGATTTTCTCACGGGAATTGCGACCGGCGATGCAGCCGTTAGAATAAATCAGAAATTGAATTGCCGGAATTTTTGACTGCGGGATTGATTCTCTCTTTCCACCTTCCCTCTTCTTTCTTCTCTCTTCCTTTTTACTTATGTCCCCCACCCCGCCCACTCGTCCACCGAAAACTTTTCTGGGCAACCTGACACAGGCTGTTCAAGCTCGAACTCAGGTACTTCTAACCCGATTAAAGCTCAACCCCAATGCCAGAGTGCCAGAGCTTTGGATACAGGAAGCGGATGCTGCCAATGCGGAGGTGTTTCCATTGTTGGGCGATCGCCATCTGTTGGGGCGCAGTTCCAAATCCTGCGATATTGTCATTCGCAATCCGGTCGTCAGTCAGATACACCTGTCGCTAAATCGAGAAAAGCAGCCCCCCGGATTTTTGGGCTATTTTTGGCGATCGCCCTTCGTCATGCAGGATGAAAACTCCACCAATGGCATTTATCGGGGCAAGCGGCGAGTGCGATCGATGGTGATGCGCCACGGCGATACCTACACTTTGGGACCTGCGGAACTGGCAGATGGAGTCCGGCTCAAGTTCAACGATCCGCCGCCGTGGTTTGTCAAAGGCTTCCGTTACGGGGTTTATGCGTTGGGGGGACTCTCTGCGGTAGCCGTAGCCGCCGTTTTAATAGAATGGCAAAAATTTGACGTTACGCCATTGCCTAACTCGGTGCAAGGTCCGGTCATGATCTACGCCCGTGATGGCGAAACACCCTTGAGTTCACCCATCACCCGCACTCATGGCGAAATGAAGGGGTTAAACGAATTTTCACCCTACCTAGCCCAAGCGATCATTGCTTCGGAAGATTCGCGGTTTTATTGGCATCTGGGCGTTGACCCGGTGGGGGTGGTGCGGGCGTTGGTCACAAACCTGCGCGGCGGCACCATTCGAGAAGGGGCAAGCACCCTAACTCAGCAGCTTGCTCGCAGCGTTTTTCGGGGTTATGTGGGCACGGATGATAGTGCTGCTCGAAAACTGCGCGAAGCCGCCGTTGCCCTCAAGCTCGAAACTTTTTATAGCAAAGACTTTTTGCTGCTGACTTACCTAAACCGGGTTTACATGGGCAGTGGAGCCTACGGATTTGAGGATGCAGCGCAGTTCTATCTCGGTAAATCAGCCAAAGATGTCACCCTTTCAGAAGCGGCGATGCTGGTGGGCATTTTGCCAGCGCCCAATCGCTATAACCCGGTGCGAGATTATGAAAAGGCGATCGCCCAACGAAATGGAGTGCTGCAACGAATGCAAGAATTGGGCATGGTTAGCAACGAAGAAGCCCAGCGGGCACGGCGATCGCGAATTGAAGTCAACCCCAAAGCCAAAGAAGAACTCGACAGCGTTCGCGCTCCTTACTATCACGATCAGGTGTATACCGATTTGGAAAAGCTATTGGGGGTGGAAGTTGCGAGGGAAGGAAATTTTATCGTGGAAACGGGTATGGATCTGGACATCCAGACAGAAGCGGAGACCGCATTGCGCAACACGGTAACCTCCACAGGAGTCGATTCTGGCTTTTCCCAGGGGGCAATTGTGACGCTGGATGCCAAAACGGGCGAGGTGTTGGCGTTGGTGGGCGGCGTAGACTATAAAAAAAGCCAGTTCAATCGAGCGACCCAGGCACTCCGCCAGCCCGGTTCCACCTTTAAGGTATTTGCCTACACGGCAGCACTCCAGCAAGGCATCTCGCCGGGGGCGGTTTTTTCTTGTGCGCCGCTGAATTGGCAGGGACAATATTTTGATGGCTGTCGTTCGGGAGGCGGCAGCATGGATATGTATAGCGGAGTTGCCCAATCGGAAAATGCGATCGCCCTCCGAGTTGCCCAAGAAACAGGGCTAGATCGGGTGGTGCAAACTGCCAAGCGAATGGGCATTCAATCTACCCTGAAATCGGTTCCCGGCTTGGTGCTAGGACAAAGCGAAGTCAGCGTGATTGAAATGACTGGAGCGTTTAGCATTTTCGCCGATCGCGGCATTCGCAACTACCCCCGCACCATTCGCCGGGTTTTGGATGCCGGAGACTGCCCCGATCGCAAAAATCTCAACACCTGTCGCGTGATTTACGCCTTTAACCAAGACTCGGAGCAAAATCAGCCGGTGATTAAACCCGAAGTTGCCGATACTATGACCACACTGCTGCAAGGGGCAGTCCAAAGCGGCACCGGCAGAAATGCCGCGATCGGGGTAGGAGCCGCCGGAAAAACAGGCACCACCAACGACAATGTAGATCTGTGGTTTATTGGCTTTCTGCCCGCCCAAGGCTTAGTAACGGGCGTGTGGCTGGGTAATGATGATAATACTCCCACTTCTGGCAGCAGCGCCCAAGCCGCTCAACTCTGGGGCACCTACATGAGCCGAATCAGTCGGTGAGGGGCTAAAGGCAGGGAGCAAAGTCTAGGGGGCAGGAGTCGAAACTCGAAGCCAAAACCCGAAAGCTGCTAAATAAATGAATCCTTAGAGACACCCAAAAAGTCTGATATAAAGGCAAAATGGACATTTGGGATGAGGAGTGTCCAGTTGTGGAAGTGTTATGAATGTTGATCATGTATGTTTTTGCGTAGAGGATGCTAGGGCGTTATCGGCTTGGTTTGTTGATCACTTGGAGTTTCAAGCGATCGCGCGGGGAGTGTGGCAAGAAACCGCGATCGAGGTATTAAATTCCGGCTCAATCTACTTCGTGTTGCGTTCGCCCCTAACCCCTGACAGCACCGCTGCCCGGTTTTTAGAACAGCATCCTCCGGGTGTCTCCAATATTGCCTTTGGTGTACCTGATATAGAATCGGCGATCGCTCAAGCCGCTAGCCAGAATGTTCAACTGTTGCGACCGCTTCATGCCGAGCATCAAACCAGAGGCGTGTTAAAGTGGGCAGAAATTCCAGCATGGGGGAGCCTCACCCACACTTTTATCGAACGGCGCGGGATTACATCTTTGCTGCCTCACCTCACTAGCTCAGCCAGTTTGCACGCGATTCAGGTCGAAACGAGTCCGCCCGCTCCTGTTCAAAATGCAACCGATCCAAATCCCAACTACCACCACTCATCTATTCAATTTCTTGGGATTGATCACATCGTTCTGAACGTTGCTAGAGGCGAATTAGATGCGGCTGTTCGTTGGTACGAAAAAGTTTTGGGATTACAACCCAATCAAAAATTTGCGATCCAAACGAAATATTCAGGGCTGTGCAGTCAAGTCATGCGCCACCCTTCAGGAAATGTGCAAATTCCAATTAACGAACCTTCTTCTGCCAGTTCTCAAATTCAGGAATTCTTAACGATCAATCGCGGCTCAGGGATTCAGCATATTGCCCTTGAAACAATGGACTTGATCAACGCGATCGCCCACCTTCGACAAGTCGGCTTACCCCTCATTTCCATTCCTGCCGCCTACTACACCCAGCTTCAAGCGCAGGCTGAATGCCCCCTATCAGAAGCCGTGTTAAATCGCCTTGCCCATCAGCAAATCTTAGTCGATTGGCAGTCTAATGCAGAAAATCCAGCCGCCCTCTTACAAATTTTCACCCAACCCATTTTCACCCAACCTACGTTCTTTTTTGAGTTAATCGAACGGCAACCTTGCTTAATTCCTGGGCAACTTCAACGCGCTCAGGGATTTGGGGAAGGTAACTTTCAGGCGTTATTTGAGGCGATCGAACGAGAACAAATCAAGCGGATCAACCTACCGTCCTTAGTGCAAAAAGCCTTAGCACAAGAAGCCCTAGCGCAAGAAACTGCTAATCAACCAAAAAATTAAAAACGTCAGAATGCTGGCAAAAGTATCAACTCCAAATGCAATGGGCAGATTTGCGAACAAACCACCAATAAACCCAAAAGTAAAACTACCCAACAGTAACCCCAAGAGCAACCCCACAAAAGTCAGTAAAACTGCACGTCCTAACTTGCGCTCTTTCTGATAAAGAAAATAGAACGTGGAGCCAACACCCCCAATTAGGGCAATTTGAACGGCTGTAGGAGCCAAGAGTATCAACGCACTCAGCCCAACATTAACCCCCAAGGGTCGTAAAATATCTGCCCTTGAAGGAGTATCCACCAGGCTCTGCATCCATGCGGGCGAATTTTTAGGTAAATCGACCTTTGGCATAGAAGGCGGCGCAGCTAGTTTCTCAGGGAAACGGATGCGATCGGGCACCTTAATTTTTCCTTCTTGGCGCAAACGAAGACGATCCATCAATACCGCATCATAGGCAGTATCAATTTTTCGGATTTGCTCCTCATTTCCTTCATATTCAGCGCGCAGACGGCTTTTAGCCGCCTGAATGTCCTCAAAGCTAGAGCCTTCCGTAACCCCAAGCTGCTCGTACGGGTTTTGCTCAGTCATACCATTACTCCACATCCTTCTCCGGCTACCTTAGAGCCTATCCGAAAAATGAGGATACTTACAAATCTGCATTTTACAAATCTGCATTATTGATAATTGATAAATAATTTATTGAACTTGCTAAGGTAAGCAAAATGATTAGATTTTCTGAAAAAAGAGGAATTGTTGGGCACCTTATGTAAAGGTGAGGCATACTAATGCTGGACTAAATATCTCCGATATAGATAGTTTCACCTAAATCAGCGGGGTAGGAGGCTAACGCTGAGAACCAGTTGCTTAACGCCAGATCGCTTTCTTCGATGCGTTGGTCAGCGCTCAACGATTGTCTAAAATGTTGGTTATAAAACTGATGACCTCCGTACAACTGTCTTAATCAGTCAGTTTTTATACTGACTCTGCCACCCGTGCTGATGTTTTGCCACAAGCATCAAAAGCTAAAGTTTGTTTATACGCCCTCACGAACGCAAGGTTATGAATATGGCTCCTGCCAAAATCCTCGTAGTTGATGATGATCCTGCCATTCGGAATTTGATTCACCGCTTTTTGACGAAGCAGGACTACCAAATGGAGTCCGCAGAAGACGGTAAGAGCGCCATGATAGCATTTGAACAGTTCAATCCGGATCTGGTCATTTTAGATATTAATTTGCCAGATGCGAATGGCTATACCCTTTGTAAGGAAATGCAGGGGCGAACTAGTGTGTTTGTGCTGTTGTTGACCAGCCGAACCGATGAAGGAGATGTCATTCGAGGGTTTGCTCAAGGTGCCGATGATTACATTACGAAACCGTTTAGTTTAGGCGAATTAGGGGTTCGAGTTGGGGCGATTTTAAGACGACAACGCACCGTGACTACGGGTGAGCAGCAATTACTGACGTTTGAGAAGTTGGCGATCGACCCGGTGCGGCGTGAAGTGAAGCTGTCTGGAGAGTTTGTGCCGCTGACGGCGTTGGAATTTGATCTGCTTTACTTTTTGGCGAAAAATCCAGGACGGGTGTGGCGACGAGCAGAGCTGATTCAAGAAGTTTGGGATTATGAGTATGTGGGCGATCAGCGGGTAGTTGATGTTCATATTGGGCAAATTCGTAGAAAAATTGAAATAGACACGAGCCAACCGACCCTGATTCAAACGGTGCGGGGGGTAGGGTATAAGTTTGAAGCTCCTGCCAAAGGCGATGACGCAAATGCTTCTGCCTAAGGTGACTTCAACACCCCGCTAGTGAGCAATCTGCACAGATCCAGCTTGACAATCTCGCAGCCAGCGTCGAATTGCCTGTGCAGTTAGGTCTTGAGTCGTTTCTTGCAGGGGGCTGATGTATTGTTCGCTAATGGGATAGGCGCTTCTACGAGAATATAAGGTGGCGACTTGCCAGCCTGATGTTTTGGTGTGGGCTAGAAACAGCCAGTGATATCGCTGATATGCGGTGTTTTTTTTGCTGTCGTATTCTCGTTCTAGAACGGTGAAGAATACTTGGTGCAGCCCACCTTGCTGCGGATTGATCGTACTACTGCTCACGGTAGGTAAGGGAAGAAGGTTGGGCTGAGTTGCCGCGATCGCGTAGGCAGGATATTGGTTACTGCGCTGGTGGCTGAGACGGTTGATGTAGCTTGGCAAATCACGGAGGAGTGCCTGGGTTAGCGGCTCTAATTCTGTGGGGCAGGTGGCGGTTGGGCGAATCGGAGGAGCTTTTTGAGTTTGGGGTGAAACGTTAGGCAGTCGCTCCTGTGCTGCACCCAGTGGAGCGATCGCCCCGCCTAGACTCAGCGCGATCACTCCACCCAAAGATTGATACCAACGCTGATTTGCCATCACAAAACTATTTGAGTCACAAAACTATTGGAGAGAGGGAAGTTACGGGTTAAATGACCGCGTTGCGGCTCAAGCTGTTTGACCCACGGGCGGCACGCATTTAGAAATGGGCGATCGCAGAGTGACAATTCACCCGATACTAAGTTTATACGCTTGAAAATACGACGAGATCCATGCAGTTTGAGTTTGTTCCAGTTGAGCAATTTTATTTTGCCCTGACGTTAGCCGTCAGAACCTTAGAAGAATTGACGACTCCAGGCTTAGCCGAAGTCGTTGGCAATTGTTTAGAGCAAAAATATGGGCAGTCCTCTACCGTGGCTGCTGCGACCCAAAACACCTACAGCTACGTGTTTAAAGTAAAAGACATCGATAATAGCCCCAATGCTGGCTTAATGGTGACGATCTCCGACTGGCAAGGCAACCTCCGAATCAGCAGTGATTATGGCTGGATGTTAGACGAAGAACGTAAACCGGTTCGCACCGAAAAGTTTAGCCAGCGTCCAGAATTTGCTCAGCAGGTGCAGCAACATATTCAAGAGTGGCTGCAAGTCTCTTTAGTTTCAGTGTAGAACAGATGACTATTGTTATAAGTTGACGGCTAGAAACGCACCTCACACCCCTGTCTTCCGGTTGCGGCTTTACAATGGAGAGGAACTCCACACCCTGGGAAATTGATTCAAACAGAGACGCTTGAGTTGTTGGAATGGTCGCGGCTTTGTCAGCACCTTTCGACGTTTGCTGCTACAAAATTGGGCGCGATCACAGCGCGACAGTTAAGAATTCCGACTCGTTTAGAGGAAGCGATCGCTTTACAGGCACAAACGCGAGAAGTTTATGACTTGGAGAGCCGCAGCAGTGGACTAAATTTTGAAGGGATTGGAGACATTGGAGAGGCGTTGGAACGAGCAGCCCTGCAAGGCAGTTTGGCAGGTAGAGAACTGCTGGCGATCGCCACCACCTTAGCGGGGGCGCGCAACCTGCGTCGGGTGATTGACCATTACCCTGAACTAGAAGTTTTGAATGCTTTAGTGCAAGATTTGCGAACCTATCCCGAAATCGAGCAAGACATCCATCACTGCATCGATGATCATGGAGAGGTGATGGATCGGGCAAGCCAAAAGTTGGCGGGCATTCGTGAGCAACTGCGCCAAGTGCGCGATCGCATCTACAGTATGCTGCACCGCATTTTGCAGCAAAAAGCGGGGGCAGTTCAGGAATCGGTGATCACCCAACGAGCCGGACGGTTTGTCATCCCGGTGAAAGCGCCTCAAAAAGATGCCATCCCTGGAATTGTGCATGATGCATCGACCAGTGGTGCAACGCTCTATATTGAGCCGCACCAAACGGTGAATTCAAATAATCAATTGCGCCAACTTCAACGCCAAGAAGAAACCGAAGAAGAAGCTATCCGGCGATCGCTGACCGAAAAAGTGGCGGCTGTGAAGCCGGATTTAGAAAGATTATTGGCGATCTCCACCACCCTTGATCTGGCGGCGGCTCGTGCTCGCTATAGTCTGTGGCTGGGTGCCAATCCACCCCGATTTATTGCGACCTCCGAATCCATCACTCTGCGCCATCTCCGTCACCCGTTACTGATTTGGCAACACCAACACGAGCAAGGCAACCCTGTCGTGCCGATTGATCTAGTCATGCAGCCCCACCTGCGGGTGATTGCCATCACGGGACCGAATACTGGCGGCAAAACCGTGACGCTCAAAACGATTGGGATGGCGATGCTAATGGCAAAAGTGGGGCTGTTTGTGCCTGCCCGTGAACCCGTAGAACTCCCCTGGTTTGATCAAATCCTGGCGGACATCGGCGATGAACAGTCTTTACAACAAAGCCTCTCCACTTTTTCAGGTCACATTCGGCGCATCAGTCGAGTTTTGACCGCATTGAAGGAAGATCGAACAGAGAACAGGCAACAGGAAACACGGGAAGACCAGGAAGAAGATAATCAACCCGGCAGCCCGAACTCAACACTTCATCCTCCACACCTGCCACCCAATGCCCAATGCTCAACACCGGATCTCCCCCTCTCTCTTGTCTTACTCGATGAAGTAGGCGCTGGAACTGACCCCTCCGAAGGAAGTGCGCTGGCGATCGCGCTACTCAAATATTTGGCGGATCATGCGGCATTAACCATTGCCACGACTCACTTTGGAGAACTGAAGGCACTCAAATATCAAGATGAGCGGTTTGAAAATGCATCGGTAGAGTTTGATGATGTTTCGCTATCGCCCACTTATCGGCTGCTGTGGGGCATTCCGGGGCGATCCAATGCGTTGACGATCGCTCAACGGCTAGGGTTGGGCAGCGAGATCATTGAGCAGGCAAAAACCTATGTAGGCGGATCTTCTCAAGAAATTAATGATGTGATCGCGGGGTTAGAAGCTCAACGGCGACGGCAGGAAACGAAGTCGCAGGAAGCCGAAGCGTTATTGAAACAGGCAGAGCATTTATATAAAGAAGTGTCTCAGAAAGCGGCAGCGCTACAGGGGCGAGAACGATCGCTGCAAGTTGCTCAAGAACAAGCAGTGCAGGAGGCGATCGCCGAAGCAAAGCGCGAGGTTGCCCAGGTGATTCGTCATCTGCAAAAAGGACCTACGGCGCAAGCGGCTCAGCAGGCAACCGATTCACTCAATCAGTTGGGTGAGCAGCATTTGCCCCGCCCCGTACACCCTAAGCCAAAAGTAGGGTTTCAGCCAAAAGTGGGCGATCGCATTCGGATTCCGCGTTTGGGGCAAACCGCAGAAGTGCTAACGGCTCCGAATGATGCCAACGAATTAACCGTTCGTTTTGGGCTGATGAAGATGACCGTTCCTTTGGCGGATATTGAATCCCTAGAGGGAGATAAACCCATTCAGGAAGAAAAATCCACGGTTAAGAACCCAGCAGCAGGCAAAAATAAACCTGAACCCGCGCGGCTGAGCGCTCAAGCCGCAGCCGCCCCCCCGACCCCCGACCTTGCTCCCGTGATCCGCACCTCTCAGAACACGCTGGATATTCGCGGGAGTCGGGTTGCCGATGCGGAACCCGCGATCGACAAAGCCCTTTCTGGATCTCAAGCAACCCTATGGATTATTCATGGACATGGCACTGGCAAACTACGACAGGGAGTTCAGGCATTTTTACAGCAACATCCCCTAGTCGATCGCTATGAGCTTGCTAGCCGCGAAGAGGGGGGAGCAGGCGTAACGGTTGCCTATTTAAAGTAGCAAGCCTAAAAGCCTAAAAGCAGCAAGCTAGTTGGCAGGGGGTGCCGCTGGTTCGCTTGCGGGCGGGGGGGGAGGCTCAGGATCGGCAACAGCAGGAGCCGATTCTACCGCTGGGGGAGGCACTGGAGCCTCATTGACACGAGCAGGGGGTGCAGCCGGAGCCTGATAGCTGGGGGCAGCCGGCTCTGGTTCATAATAGCGGGATGATTCAGGTTCGCCACCCGAATAGGAATTTGAACCAGAAGACTCTGGCGAGTCGCTGGAGCTATTGGGACTATAGTTATCGTAGCCAGACGAACTACCAGAGCCATCATAGCCGGATGAATTGCCGGAAGCGCTCTCTGGGTCGTAGAAGCCTGATTTGATTGAGTTGGGACGAACAGGCTTCGCTTTGATGCTGCCTTTTCTGCCCTCGATCGGGGGCAGTTCTGGAAACTTTTCAACTTTCATGCCTTTCGTTGCAGACATCATAAAAGTGTGCCAAAGCTCTGCTGCTGTTGCACTGGCGCTGCCTGTGGGCTGGTTATTGTCATTGCCCAGCCACACCCCAGCCACCAATTGAGGAATATAGCCAATAAACCAGAGGTCACGAGCATTTTCAGAAGTTCCAGTTTTTCCGGCAACGGGGCGATCTAAAGCGGCGGGTCGCCCGGTTCCGCCACTGATCACGCCTCGCAGCATCCAGGTAATGATTGCCACACTGCCAACGTCAACGACTTGTTTAGGCTTGAATTTGGCATCATAAATCACTCGACCTTTGCGATCGACGATCCGGCGGATTGCATGAGCCTCAATAAATTTTCCTTTGTTTGCCAGAGTGGCATAAGCGTTGGTTATTTCCAACAAGTTCACTTCTGAGGAGCCTAGCGCTAAGGAATAGGCGGGCAACAGCTTGGATTTGATTCCCATTGCTTTTGCCATCTTGATGGTGGGTTCAAATCCCACATCGACCAACACTTTTACCGCAATGACGTTGACTGATTGCGCGATCGCATCCCGTATTGACATCCAACCGGAATGTTTACGATTCGAGTTTTGGGGTTTATAGCCATCCACCATATAGGTGGCATCCTGGTAGCCGTCATAGGGCGAGAAACCTGCGGCTAAAGCAGTGGTGTACACAATAGTTTTGAACGAAGAACCGGGTTGACGTTGCGCTTGCGTCGCTCGATTAAACTGACTCTTTTTATAATCATCGCCGCCCACCATCGCCCGGATTTCTCCTGTTTTTGGGTCGATCGCCACCATTGCCGCCTGTGCAAATCCTTCGTAAGGACCAATATTTTTAATTGCGCCCAAGATGACGCTATCCGCTTTCTTTTGCCATTTAGGATTAAGAGTGGTGTCTACCGTTAAGCCTCCTTCTTCCAAAACCTCTTTAGAAACATACTTAGGCAACTGT
This sequence comes from Leptolyngbyaceae cyanobacterium, assembly GCA_041752515.1. Classification (GTDB taxonomy): domain Bacteria; phylum Cyanobacteriota; class Cyanobacteriia; order Leptolyngbyales; family Leptolyngbyaceae; genus ULC077BIN1. Next base: position 76,220 of record JBGSWI010000130.1, read on the forward strand.
TGCTGAACATACGTCGTGAAATAGGGGGTATCGCTGTAGATTTTTTTCGGCGTGCTGGGCTTAATCGTCAGCTTTTCTGCTTTGGCAGCGCTGGCTTCAGCGTCAGTAATGTAGCCAGATTCCACCATTCGAGCTAGCACAATATCGCGTCGCTCTTGGGCTGCTTGGAGGTTAACCAGAGGCGAGTAGGCACTGGGAGCAGGCGGCAATCCGGCGATCGTGGCGGTCTCTGACAGAGTTAATTGATCGACCGACTTGCCAAAAAACACCCAGGCTGCATCTCCCACGCCATAGGCACCTGAGCCTAAGTAAACCAGGTTTAAGTAGCGCTCTAAGATGATGTTTTTCGGGAGTTCTCGATTAATTTTTTGAGCCATCATGGCTTCTTGCACTTTGCGCCTGAGGCTCTGTTCCTGATTTAAGTAAACAATCCGGGCTAGCTGTTGAGTAATGGTGCTAGCCCCTTCTACCACGTCTCGTGCCACCACATTTTTGGCGATCGCCCGTCCAATGGACAAAAAATCAATGCCACTATGCTGATAAAAACGGCGATCCTCTGCCGCCACAAAAGCCTGTACCAATTTTTCGGGCAATTGCGAGTAAGTCAGCTTGTCGCGGGTTGCAGGACCCCGCTGCTGCAAAATGGTGCCGTCTGCCGCTTTGATCGTCAAAGTGCCACGGCGCACAAACTTGGGAATGTCAGAGGTGCTCGGTAAAGTGCGTTCTAGAGACCAATAGCCCCAAGCTAAGCCACCACCCGCCGCTAATCCTAAGCAAGCCAACCAAAGACGCTTGTACCGATAAATGGATCGACCTTTGTAGGAAAGCTGGGTGATCGCTGATGCCGTGTTCGCGATCTGCGGCAATTTAAGAGCCGATGAAAGTTTTTGCCAAGGAGAGTAGTCTGCGGGAGGTGAAGCAGACTCAAGCGGATTATTCTGCTGAGCATCTTCAGGAGAATGCGACACACTATCCGTTGAGATGCTATTTTCTTTCGCTTGGGTGTTGCCGTTCTGATCGGACAAGCTTTTCAGCTTTGAGATGAAATCGCCCACTAAAACCTCACCACACGGAACGGTTGCTTAAATGTTGCTGATTCAACGGATTCGATGATAGCAAAAATTAAGCACTTATTAAATTAATTGAATGCCCCAAAGCGATCGCGGCAACCAACATTCCCAACACCAGAAACGGCTGAGCGCTAGCCTGATACTTAACATCATTTTCTAGAGGATTGCGAAGAAAATACATATCCTGAAATGTGATTTGAGGGATGATGAGCAGCAACAACAGCGCAGCATATAGATTCTGATGAATATAAATCAGATAGACGGCAATGCCAGCCTGAAAGAGGTCAATCATCAACACACAAATCCAAGCAGCGGTGTCAATCCCAAACATGACGGGCAGAGATTGCAAGCCCAGTTGGCGATCGCCCTCCACACTTTTGAAGTCATTAACCACAGCAATTCCCAACCCTGCCAAGCTATAAAACAGAGTCAGCACCATGATTGTGGGGGTTAGTTGCCCAAACAGCGCGTGCCCCGCCCACCACGGCAGCGCAATGTAGCTAGCCCCCAAGGCATAGTTGCCCAGCCAGCCATTTTTTTTCAGCTTCAGCGGGGGCGCAGAATAAATGTAGGACAACAAAGAACCGCCCAATGCCAGCACCGTCATGATGGGGAAAGAGTGCCCTGCCCAGCGATCGAGCGCATAGGCAACCCCAATGCCTGCGGCTAAAAGAACCCAAATTTGGGTGAGTACTTGAGGAATCGAAATTGCACCGGAGGGAATGGGGCGATAGGGTTCATTAATCGCATCAATGTCGCGATCGTAAAAATCGTTCATGGTTTGGGTGTAGCCAGCCAACAATGGACCCGACATCAACATACAGGCGGCGGCAATCAAAACATTTTCTAGCGACCAGATGTAGTTACCTGAAGAAGCTGCCCCACACACCACGCCCCAAATCAGAGGAATCCAGGTAATAGGCTTCATCAGTTGCAGGCGGATCTTCCAAATTGAGGTTTCTCCCGCCTGAGCGCCTTTCATACCTAAAAGCTGACGGGCTTTGCCGCCGCGATCTCCTCCTGCGATCGCTTCATCGACCACAGGAATTGAGGGTTCTAAGGGAGATGGAGATGGATTCGAGTCAGCCATACTAATTGAGGTTTCACTAAATGGACAAGGAAAAAAGCTCGCTAAAACGAAATGATTAAGAAGCCATCTTGAAACTTGGCACCCACCACTGGCTTACCGCTCAGTTCGAGTGGCAACGAGATATTACGGCGCTGGTCGCCCGCTTCAATTGTAATCTCAGGTCCATATTGAGTCAGCTTAACTTGCTTGCGATCGAATCCTGGTAAGAATAAACTCACCTTGCGCTCTGCAACGTTCACAGCCATAGGACGCGGAGCTTGAGCGGCTTGGTCAAAATCAGGCAGAACCTCCACTAAGGGCTGCCAACTTTGAATAGGCTGATTCGCAACAGAGGTGACGGGCAACGGCTCAAACTGGGTAGCGATCGCGCTGCTGTCTTCTGCCCGATTCACAATGACTCCACCCACGGTCAAGCCTGCTTGCTGAGCAGCACCCCAGAGATATTTTGCCGTGGCAACAGCAGCCTCATCGGGCGTAGTGACGAGATATGCCGCCACGCGGTTAGGATCGGCTAAGGCAGCGGTTCCCTGGTCGAACAAATTATTCATTTGCTGCGTTGCGGGTTGATCAAACCAATCTCCTGACCAACTCACATTCAGCACGGCAGCGGCGATCGGCTGCAAAAAGGGCGACACGGTGCGACCCAAATCAGAATTGGCAAACACTTGCCGGAAGCGCCGGGTATACCAACTCAAGCTTTCGGGCATCCCCAGCAAGCGTAAAGTCGCCTGATCACCCGTTCCATCAAACACAATTACGTCATATTTGCCACTTGCATCATATTCTCGGATGGCGTTCAGCACTAAAGCCCCATCCATTCCTGGCAAAACGCTCAGTTCTTGACCATAGACTTCTTTAAAGAATGGAGTCCGCAGGTATTGGACTTCTAGCTTTTTGAGTTCATCCCAACTGTGCTCTAGCAGAGCCGCTGCTTGAAGCTGCACTGCGTCTAGATTCGGTTCTATCATCGTTGGCTCCGCTTCCAAAGAAGAGCCGACTAACAGCCCAGCGGCAGGTCCCGCATCTTGGGTTGCAAACAGGACGCGCTTTCCTTGCCCAGCCAAACGTTTTGCCGCCGCGATCGCGATCGTCGTTCGCCCTACGCCACCCTTTCCTAAAAACGTCAAGATCAAAGCCATTGATTCTTTAGCTCACAAAAGACAAAGCAACCCCTAGGCTAGCTCAATTTCATCTTCAAAAAACCAAGTAGAAAACTGGTCATCAAATCGAACGAGCCAGCCAACACCACTCCCATCTGTCATTTTATAATCTTGGATCACGCCAGTTTGACCCAGTTTGCTAATAATTTCGCCGTTGACGCGATCGCGCAAGCGACGCACCCGAACTTTCTGACCGACTTCCATTGCAACTCCGAAGGATAAACCAAACATCAGTTTATCAGCGTCTTGCGTTCGATTTTGCCAATCAAACCACCAAATTACCGCTAAAATTCAGGAGATTTAATCTCTACAGGCACAGTCATAGTCATGCTGGCAAAACGAATTCTGCCCTGTTTAGATGTGAAAGCGGGGCGCGTAGTTAAAGGGGTGAATTTTGTGAATTTGCAGGATGCGGGCGACCCCGTGGAACTTGCCCAAATTTACAATCAAGCGGGAGCCGATGAGCTAGTTTTTTTAGATATTACTGCCACCCACGAAGATCGAAACATTATTTTTGATGTGGTCTATCGAACTGCTGAGCAGGTTTTCATTCCGCTGACCGTAGGAGGAGGCATTCAAAGCTTAGAAACTATTAAACAATTGTTAAGAGCCGGTGCCGATAAAGTTAGCATCAACTCTGCGGCTGTGCGCGACCCCAATTTAATTGATCGTGCTAGCGATCGCTTTGGCAACCAATGCATTGTGGTGGCAATCGATGCCCGACGACGCGCTGATTCAACCGATCCGGGCTGGAATGTATTTATCAAAGGCGGACGAGAAAATACCGGATTAGACGCGATCGCTTGGGCAGTGGAATTAGCAAAACGGGGCGCAGGTGAACTTTTAATCACCAGCATGGATGCAGACGGAACCCAAGCGGGCTATGATTTAGCGCTGACTCGCGCCATTGCCGACCAAGTAGAAATTCCGGTGATTGCCTCTGGGGGCGCAGGCAACTGCCAACATATTTTGGAAGCCCTGACCGAAGGCAAAGCCGAAGCCGCTTTACTAGCGTCTTTGTTGCACTATGGGCAGCTTAGCGTTGAACAAATCAAATCTTATTTGACAGAACGTCATATTTCTGTGCGATCGCCTACCCCATTTCCGGAGTAGCTGTTACGATATGTAACATATGCTAATCTTTCTTCTTGTTATTGCGATCGCGCTAGTCGCTTGGTCTTTGCATCTGATGCAAGAAGCCCTCGATCGCCAAGAATTTTCGCTGATGCTAGCGGGAACACTCGTTGCATTTTCTGCGGCGGCAATAGTAGGGGTATATTTTTTGATGAATAACTACATGGGATACTTAACCCAAATGACTCATCAGCCTGTATACAATTTTTCAGCATACGACGCTCAGGTTGTCAACTCAATCCAATTTGACAAGTCACGTCCTTAGAAAAATTTTCCAAAATCTTAAACGCAATTCCAATAGAGAGTGAATTTAAGAATCTCCAGTTTTTTGGTTGGGGAGAGGGAGACTTTCACATGGTTTTAGCAAACCGACCTGCTTTACACTCTAATTTTCCAGATTTCGCTGCCACTTGCGTTATAAACGGATGCAATTTGGTAAGACTAAGACTATGCTTCACTTGCCTCACTGGTAAATGCTGCCTTTTGGTTTTGCTGGAGAATTGTTAGACCTATGACGTATACCATTCCTGAGCTAGATACGATTAGTCGCCAGTTAATGAGCGTAGAGCGACCGAAAAAGGCAAAAATGCTAGTGGTTGATGATGAGCCAGACAATCTTGATCTGCTCTATCGCACCTTTCGGAGAGACTTTACAGTACTGAAGGCAGAAAGTGGCGTTCATGCTTTACAAGTGCTAGAAGCAGAAGGAGAGGTTGCAGTCATCATTTCAGATCAGCGAATGCCCGAAATGAAGGGAACTGAGTTTTTGAGCCGCACGGTGCCTCAGTTTCCCGATACGATGCGCATCATCCTAACGGGCTTCACTGATGTCGAAGATTTGGTGGAGGCGATCAATTCTGGACAGGTTTACAAGTACATTACGAAGCCTTGGAATCCAGATGAGCTAAAAGCAGTAGTGCAACGGGCTGCCGAAACCTATGAATTGTTGAAACAGCGCACAGAAGAATTGCAGCGATCGCAATCTCAAACGGCTTTGCTGTCCGCAATTGTTCGCATCGCTCAAGACGCGACCGATCTGGACGCTTGCCTAGACCCGATCGCCAACGCTTTTGGCAAAACCTTTCATGCCGATGGCTGCATTTTGCAACTCGTGCAGGATGGTGCCTTAGCCGCCCTGAGTGGAGTATATGTGAGTGATGGCGATCGCTTAGAAAACTGGTTAGACCAAGATATTTTAGTAAGAGAGGCGATCAGCAGCCAAAAAATGCAAGTAGCTCTTAATATCCCTGCCGACCCCAACCTGGCAGCCGTTGAACACTATACTACTTCTTGCATTCAGGCTCATTTAAGCGTGCCAGCCGTTTACCGCAATCAAGTCAACGCGATTCTCTCCGTACAATGGAAACATCCCTGCACGCTGCGAGAAGATGAACTGGTTTTACTGTACCTCTCCGCACAGCAGGTAGCCTTAGCATTAGCGTGTATGCAGGGTCAACAGTAATCCTAAGCAATATCCGCAAGCTAATGTTGATACCAAGCAGTAAGCGCTACCGCAAGGGCATCTGCCGCATCATCCGGTTTAGGAATCTTGTCTAAATTGAGTTCACGGGCAACCGCTTCTTGCACCTGATATTTTTCTGCGTTGCCATATCCAGTTAGGGCTTGCTTAATTTGAGCCGGAGTAAACTCGATTAAGGGCATTTTGTGCTGTGAGAGCACTAGCATGATTACACCACGAGCCTGAGCGATCGCGATCGTGTTTCCCATCCGGTAAAAGAACAATTTTTCAATGGAAATTAGATCAGGCTGCACCTGGTTTAAAACCGTATGGAGATCGTCATAAATCATCTGAAGGCGATCGCCCATATCGGTTCTCGCTGGAGTTTGGATTATCCCAAAATCTAACGTAACCACCTGCTCAACGACATTAGGGTTGTCTACATCTGGAGCCGAACATTGGATTGCACCAAAGCCTAACGTTGCCAATCCTGGGTCAATCCCTAAAATGCGTTGCTCCATTATCGAAGATAGAGTTCTATCACATCGCGTTTAATCTTAATGTCGTAGTTTCCTAAAAAGTCATGCCCCAGCAAGCCTTCAGCCGCATCATTGGCGATCGCCACATTCACATTGCTGACCCGCGCCCCCTCAATTGAAATAGAGTTGAGCCGACCCAGCGGCATAACAATCGTTCTGCCATCTGCCATCGTGAACTGCCCTGCCCCCACGATTGGAATTTGCAAAGCGCGTGCCATCGAACGAGTGATCAAGGTGCCGCTGGCTCCGGTATCTAGCAGCATTTCAAACTTCTGATTGCCATTAAAAGTGACATCAATGACCGGCGTGCCTCCCTGACGACGTTTAATCGGAATGGAGTAAAGCCCTTTGGTGGAACTAGCATTCGGTTTGGCATTGCCAGTTCCACAGAGTTTTCCTAGGTTGATGCGTCGTCCGGCAGAGTTGACCATGTAGCAAGCCTCATCTTGAGCAAAGGCGGCTAGCGGGCTAGTCAAGGCAGGCACTAGCAAGCCAATAGTGACGAGTCCTATAGAAATTCCTGTGGAAAGCGTCACTCCCGTTTTACAAATCGCAGTTGACCCCACTAAATAATGTTTCATCGATCGCTCTCCTACGGGATGATCTAGGACTTTAGTGCTCAACTCTATTGTGCAAGATTAGGTGAACAATTGAATGGAGAACGCTGCTTTGCTCACTTTAAACTTCCATCCCCCATCATTAGCCAGAAATCTAAAACATCCTTTACCCGACAGCGGAGTATCAGTTAGGGTGGCTCAGGATACAAGTTCTGGCGTTGCTGAATGGCGTGTGAATTGCCCTCATCCCCAGCCCTTCTCCCTAGGGAGAAGGGAGCCAGAAATCTTGTCCCCTCGCCCGTTGGGAGAGGGCTAGGGTGAGGGCGTATTTCAGAATTCATAGACTGGTTCAGCAACGCCCAAGTTCTTATACCAATTTAAGCTGAGGATGCGACAGATCTGAGCTTGAAATCGTAGCTGAGTAAAGCTTCTACCATTCAAAACTCAAAAGCGCAAAGCGCCGCTAACGCTAACAAAACTCAAAACGGTATTATTTCAGTGAGCATAGTTTAAAGTTCCCAAGGGGAGAGATGCCAACGCCCTCCATCCTTCAATTTCTAGGGAATGTCAGTGTTCCAGAAACTTGCAATAATGAGGTGAGTGAGGATGCAGATTGCGAGATTTTAATTAGCGATGAATATAGTTGAATTTTTTGAACTCAGCAGTGGCAAATGGTTTTCTCAGCGATCGAGTCATCATCTTGACTTCGAGCCGTCAGAAGCAGCAAAGTCTGACCTGGTTATTGAGATGATCCATAAGGCAGATCCGGCAGTTGTGAAACTCTGCCAGCAATACAATATTGACCCAGCATTAGCGCTGTGTGGCGCACGAGCGACTTGGAACGGCTCCATGGAGCAGGGTGGAAAAAAATATGCCGGATCAACCCTGCTAGTGCCCGTTGCCGATCCTCAAAACCCCAGTCAGGGTTGGCTGTTGCGCGAACTGGGTGTCACTGAAAAAGCGCCCATCGCAGGACGCTATATCATGGGTGAGGATGAAGCGTTAACTCTGATTACTGAAGATGAAACCCTGTATGCTGAAGAGCGGCTGTGGTTTGCTAGCCCCAATTTGCGCCTACGCACCAGTGTTGTGAAGCGATCGCAGGGGTTGAGTATGGCTTCATTTTGCTCAGAGATTCGTATGGGCGTTTCTAAACCCGCAGAAGCGGCAACACCCAAAACGTAGTCCATTATCCTGCTGCTTGAGCAGGGAACATCCAAAGATTGCCCGGAAACAGTCGCTCTAAATCAAGCTGAGAGGCTGCTTCAGCCAACTGAGCGATATTCATCACGTCTGAAATGTGCGGCAGAGTTCCCAACACTGGAATAGTCGTCAATGACTCGATCAATTTCACCGGGGCAAAATCTGCACTGACTGGTTCAGCTTGAGGATGGGTGCAGTTAAGAATAATCCCCTTCAGGTGAATTTTTGATTGACGGGCCAAAGCGACATTGGCAACCGCTTGCCCGATCGCACCCAACCTTATAGGCACCACCAGCACAGTCGGCAGGTGCCAATCCCACGCCAGATCTGCCACGGTAGTTTCGCGCGTGACCGGAGAACCCAGCCCACCCAAACCCTCGACCAAAACAAAATCTCGACTCCGGCATAGCTGCTCAAACGCTTGCCATGCCCGCTCGACTGAAACCTTGCCACCTGCTCGTTCAGCGGCGATCGGCGGAGCCAAGGGAGCCTCAAACCGGATCGGAGTCACTTCCGCCGGATCTAACCCAAACAGTTGACCATATCGTTCACAGTCGCCCGCCCCAGACTGAATCGGCTTAAAAATTCCTAGCCGTTGCTTTGACCAGTAGGTTTGCCAGTAGGCAGCAAGGGCACTCATGACGACAGTTTTTCCCGCGTCTGTATCCGTTCCAGCAATTAATAAAGCGTTCACTTTGCTATCCTCTAGCGAATGCTCAAATCTAACGTGTATTTGGTTCCTTCAGATCCCAGTACATCAATTAGGTACTGTCCATCGTCATCAATGGTTGTTTCCCAAAGGTTTTCTCCATTGGGATTGATAACTTTACCCGCAGAATTACGGAACCACAGCGTCCCTCCTCCTGCCAACTGGGCTGTCAAAATAGTATCCCTTGGCGCAGAAACGACATAGCGGTTGGTTATACCACGTTTGATTTGACCCTCAGGCGATTTGAAAGGCTTGCGCCGTGACAATTTTACTGAAGTTTCGTTAATGGGTTCAACAGGGGGCGGCGAAGGCGGGGTAGGAGGAATCGGGTCGGGGGGGCGGGCTGCACTTCTCAGGGTAATACTCAAGTCATATCGACCGTTATTGACTCCTTGGACGGGGCTGAGTTGAACCAGGTAATCGCCATTGAAGGGTAAAGAGCCTTGCCAATAAGACACACGCCGAGCATTTCGGTCTACCGGCACACCGTCAGGTCCAATGATGCTCATCAATATGCCGTCTCCACTAATGACCGTTTCCAGGATTTGATTTTGTGAGCCAGAAACAATGTAAGTCTGGGTTTCATTGATCCTCAGCACCCCTTGCCGCGTCACGGTCGTATCTGGATCAAGGGTGAGCCGTTCCGTGGAGTTCACCGGATCGGGAGGTTGGGGCGTGGGGGTTGGCGTGGGGGTCGGCGTGGGGGTCGGCGTAATAATTGGGGTGGGGGTCGGCGTGGGGGTGAAGGTCGGGGTGACGATGGGCGAAGGAAGAGGGGTGGATGAATCTTGGTTGCTGAGAATCGTTTGCATAATCAGCCACGAGCCTAAACCCGTTAGCACCACTAGCCCAATCCCTAGGGCGATGATTGCCAATGGGTCATCCCATAAAGAGCTATCCGATTCTTCGATGGTGGGCTGCGATCGCCGAGATGGAATCACCTCTGGCTGCTGGCGCTGCCCCACTGCCATTGTTTGCATATGAGACTGGGCTGGCTGAGGTAGGGCGGAAACAGCCGCTTCGACGGGATAGACCGCTTGAGGGGGCTGCACGACTGGAGGGGATGGCTGCACAGGCATCTGCACCGGTCGCGGTTGAACTGGAGCCACCGGATTAAATGCCGTCTGCAATGCTTGAACAACTTCGCTGACCGACTGATAGCGATCGCCCGGACGATAACTCAGCATTCGATTCAGCACCTGAGCAAACCCCGGATTCACGGTCACCCAGCGCTGCCAATACCAAGTCATTGTGGAATCATCAAACAACTCTTGGGGTTCTCTGCCAGTGAGCAATACAACCGCTGTTACCGCCAAAGAGTAGAGATCGCTACTGGGATACGCCTTTCCCGTTTGCATTTGCTCGATCGGGGCGTAGCCCGGTTTACCAACCGTGGTTGGCTGCACAATGCCCGTCGTCATCGTTTGAAAGCGGGTTGCCAATTCCTTCACCACCCCAAAATCGATTAATACGGGTTTGCTATCTTGCTGTCGCAAAATCACATTGTCAGGTGCAATATCGCGATGGATCACGCCTTTGCTGTGAATATGCGCCATCACCGGCAACAACTGTCGCATAAATTGCAAGGCTTCCCCTTCAGAAAAAGCAATCCCCTGCGCTCTTCGCTGATCTAGCAACGCGCGATAGGTTTGCCCTTCTACATAATCCTGCACCAAGAACAGGCGTTGATCTTGCTCAAACGTCGCCCGAAATTGGGGAATTTGCGGATGCTGAATCTGATACAAAATCTGAGCTTCCCGCTGAAACAATTCCTTGGACTTATCCAGGGCATAGTCTCCACCTTGGGCAGGAGTCAATTCTTTCAAGGCGCAACGCTCATTAAACCGCCCTTGGTCTTCTGCTAGATAAGTGCGACCAAACCCGCCCTGACCCAAGATACTGAGAACGCGGTAGCGATTTTGCAAGATAGTTCCAACAGGCAGAGACGAGCGCATATAAAAAGAAGGATGAATTACGAAGGATGAACTATGAAGGTGGTGAAGTGTGCAGTGGAGTGCGGGGAAAAGTTTTGAGTTTTGAGTTTTGAGTTTTGAGTTTTGTTCGCGTAGCGTTGACCTAGGAGATATTTTGAGTTTTGAGTGAAGGTTTTGAGTTTACAGGAAGTGTCTGGGTATAGAATCGCCTGCCTCCTTGCCCCCTGCCCCTATGCTTCTAGTTTAGCTTTCACCATTTCTTGGACTTTTTTGCCATCGGCTTTTCCTTTAAGTTGCTGCATGGCGGCTCCCATAACTTTGCCCATATTTTGGACGGAAGTTGCCCCGGTTTCAGAAATAATATCCTCAATGACTTGGCTAATTTCGTCGTCGGAGAGTTGTTTGGGTAGATACTCTTCCAAAATGGCTAATTCCTGAGCCTCTTGATTGGCAAGGTCGGTGCGCCCTGCCTGCTGATATTGGGCGATCGCATCTCGGCGCTGTTTGGCAAGCTGCACCACGATTTCAATTTCTTGCTCTGAGGTCAGGCTTTCTTGCCCTGAGGGGCGAATAGCAGACTCTTTTTCCAAAATGACCTTTTTAATGTTGCGAACTGTTTCTAGCCGGATCTTGTCTTGAGATTTCATGGCTGATTTGATATCTTCGCTGATGCGCTCTTTAAAACCCATGGTGTGGTGCCTTTTTCGGTGAATGCGATCGCAACGGGTTGGGTTTGAATCGTTGCTTTTAGCGGATGAAATAATTTTATATGCAGTCTGACCCGCACAAATTATGTAGTTGAGTGCGTTACTTTCCCAAACTTCACGCTAAAATCACAAGGTGTTATGGACGATCGCACAGCATCCCCATTACTTATGGCGTATTCGGTGGGCGATCGTTGTAATTTGGCAGTGACTCTCCGAGAAACTGCTGGAGATGAACTTTAAAGCTAGTGATAAGATTTTCATGATTGCGCTCAATGGTACGCCGTGATTCGCTCCACATTGCCGACTCCTCAACTCACTTTGCCATCGTTGAATGACACTAATCGCCTGAGATTGCTGTCTGGTTCGGCAAACATGGAACTTTCTAACGAAGTTTCACGCTACCTTGGAATCGATTTAGGACCCATGGTACGAAAGCAGTTTGCAGATGGCGAACTGTACATTCAAATTCAGGAATCGATTCGGGGTTGTGACGTTTATTTGTTACAGCCAACCTGTCGCCCTGTCAACGACCACCTCATGGAACTGCTGACCATGATTGATGCCTGCCGACGAGCTTCGGCACGGCAAGTAACCGCAGTGATTCCTTATTATGGCTATGCACGAGCCGATCGCAAAACCGCTGGGCGAGAATCTATTACTGCAAAACTTGTTGCCAACCTGATTACCAAGGCAGGAGCCAGCCGCATTCTAGCGATGGATCTGCACTCCGCTCAGATTCAAGGATATTTTGATATCCCTATGGATCATGTTTATGGCTCTCCGGTGTTGCTCGACTATCTGCACAGCAAACAGCTATCAGATATTGTGGTGGTCTCGCCGGATGTGGGCGGTGTGGCGCGGGCAAGGGCTTTTGCGAAAAAGCTGGGGGATGCTCCTCTGGCAATTATCGACAAACGTCGCCAAGCTCACAATGTGGCTGAAGTGATGAATGTGATTGGCGATGTGCGGGGTAAAACAGCCGTGCTGGTCGATGACATGATTGATACGGCTGGCACGATCACGGAGGGCGCGCGATTGCTGAGAAAAGAGGGGGCACGTCAAGTATATGCTTGTGCGACTCATGCGGTGTTGTCTCCTCCGGCGATCGAGCGGTTGTCGAGCGGGATTTTTGAGGAAGTGATTGTCACTAACACCATTCCAATTGTTGAGGGCGATCGCTTTCCTCAACTCACAGTTCTATCGGTTGCCAATTTGCTGGGAGAAGCGATTTGGCGAATTCATGAAGATAGTTCAGTCAGCAGTATGTTCCGCTGATTTAAACGCCTGCGGTAATGTGGGGCAGGTAATATGGGGCAGATGTTCAGTCGTTGAGACGACGCTAAACATGACTCTTGATCCAAATTCCAACGCGGATAACGCCGCCAGGCTTGATTTGTTGGCTGATATTAATTCAGTTGGCAATGGCTTTTTGGCAGCCGATGCAGATAGCCGACCTCAGCCAGCTTTGAACCCAGGAAAGGTGACCAGAAATGGATTGAGTCGCCAAGATGTTAAGGGAACGCCGCGAATCGTCGATCGCCCCCTCTCCACTGTTGGCGGCGTGGATGACCACTACCAAACTCCAAAAATTCTGATTTTGTTTTTAGCGATCGCCATCATGGGGGTGGGTCTGCTACTCGATAATCTTTGGGTTGGGCTATCTGGTTCATTGGTTGCTCTGGCAATTTCTCTCCAAATTCTTTGGAATCCCCTGCGCCGCCTATTTTTGGAGTTTATTCCTGAGCAAGAACGCGCCATCTTGTTTGGCAGCGTGTTTGGCGGAATTGCCCTGCTGGGGTTGCTCAAATTGAGTGGCTTTTTTAACCGTTTGGGTGCATCCTTGGCGGCGATCGGTTGGGATGCGGTGGGGGCAACGGGTGAAGTGTTGGGCGCGATCGGGCAAATTTTGATTGCCATCCTCGCGGTCTACATCGCGTGGCGGCAATATATTATTTCTCGCGATTTAACCATTCAGCAAAACCTCATTACTCAGCAGCAAACGATTGATAGCTACTTTCAGGGCATTTCGGAATTAGTGCTAGACGATGAAGGACTGCTGGAAGATTGGCCCCAAGAACGGGCGATCGCGGAAGGGCGAACAGCGGCAATTCTCAGCAGTGTGGATGCAGGCGGTAAAGCCAAAATCATCCGCTTTCTCAGTCGGGCACGGTTGCTTACCCCTTTAAGACGCGATCGTCGCCTGGGTCGCGCTATTTTAGATGGATCGGGAGGCTATCAAGAAGACTTGCTCAGCGGCATCCGGGTGATTGATTTAGGCGTAATGCTAGCAGGTGCAAATCTAGCCGCAACCGACCTACGGTGGACTGATTTAAGTGAATCCAATCTGATCCGTGCCGACCTCAGCTTTTGCGATTTAGTCAAAACTAATCTTTGTCGCACCATTCTTTGCGATGCCAAGCTCTGCGGAGCCGACCTGAATGGCACCCGGCTTTTTCATGGTAAAGCCGAAGATGCCAGCCCTCGAAGCCGTTTAGAACCGCCCAATTATCGAACAGGCAAGCATACTGGAGCCGTGATCGAAAACGCAGACTTCACCGATGCAATGCAGCTTTCTGAAGATCAACGCTACTATTGTTGCGCTTGGGGCGGATCTAAAACACGAGGCACGATTCCGGGTGGGTGTGATGGAATTCCAAATAAATTAGGTCGTTAGGGAGAGGGCGGAACACTAAAATGCGTGGATGCCAAAGAACTAGGGGGCAAACGCAAAAGCAAGTGGGGATAAAAAGTGGAACACTCACCCCAAAACGCCCTCTCAGTCTCGTTACTCTTTGAGTTTACTGTCCAATTTGACCGAGCGATCGCAAACCTACCTCAGTCAACGTACAAAGATAAAGCGTTGACGCTAGATGGCTGTCTCTATTTGCTCCCAAAGTCTACTAGCTATTCTTTGCGCTCGCTGACATCTTTTGCGTTGTTTGGAAATAGTTATCCCAAAATTGCTTCTGGGTTTCTATGACTAAACGGGCTGTCACTTGCTGAGTATTGATGACAGTATTAATCAGTTCTCGTTGAAAATTCATGGCTTTCTCCAAGCTTTCAGGAGAACTTGCTGGAGTCGGCTGTTTGGGAAGGCTTTCAGTCCAAGCTTCAGAAAGTTTTTTCTGCGAATCCTGTAGCTGCTTTTGAGAGTCGTTCCAGAGTTCTGTGAGCCTTTTCTGCGACTCATTAAGCTGTGCTTGAGAATCTGTAAAGTAATTATTAGTTGCAATCATTGAACTTTTACCTCCAGCGTTTGACATTGTTCTGAAGCCAATCAATTTGATCAACTCAGCCTAGTTTTCCACATCTTATAGAAAGTTTCAATTAAAAACAAGATTTAGCTGAGCAGTTCTCAACCTAACATCAAGCCGCGATCGCGCTTGATCGATCTCTGCGTCTTCTGACAGAAACTCTAGCAGCGGTTCCCTTCCATAGAATGAGCAGTGGAATAAGGAATGAAAATGCCGCAATCAATATTGCAAACATCGCCACCCAGGAAAATGAGAGCAATGCTTGATAAATCAGCAGATATTAAAAGCCATCTCTAGGGGGATCATGAGTATTGAGGTCAGACTGCGAAGCTTTACTGGTGTACAAAATTTGCATCACCCGTGAGCCTGGTTCACTGAGTGCATCGCGGGCGATCGTGGCAACTTCTCCCGCCACGGTTGCCCTATACTCGGCAACGATATCGCCAAATGCATTCCGCTGAATCGCAACTTTCTGCCCCGGCATGACCTTTTCTTTAACATCAACCAACATCTCCAGGAACCCACCCGTCCTTGAACGGATCGTTTCAAATTCGTCGCCAAAGAAGGTTCCGGCTTCTTTGGATGTGCGCCCGATCGCCCCCTCAATCACTTTGTAGTGCTTCAATACATTGATGCTACCTTCAACCGTCAGTGCAATTTTCTGGGCATCAAAGATACGAGGGCTACCAATTTCGACCGTTAGTGCCGGGATGCCTGCGGCAATCAAGGTGGTTTCGAGTGCGCCGCCTTCACCCGGATCATTCTTGATCTGCTCGACAGGAAACAACTGCGCCATCTGCTGAATCTCTGGGTTACGAAAGTCGGCAAACAGAAATAGTGTAAAATCGCTGCCAGTAGATACCGTGTGATAGTCGATCGCGATATCAATATTGGGTTTGAACAGTCTGTTCCACAGCAGTCCGGCATGACGGGTTGGCGCATTGATCCCCGCTTCGTCACCGGGCCAAACGCGGTTCATGTCGATCAATAAACCGCCGCCTTGAGCGATCGCCCACTGAGCGTGAGTGTATTCCATCGCCGGACGGGAGATCCCATAAACCGCGATCGCGCTGCCCGACATCTGCGCCGGATCGAGATCTGCCATGATCCGCTGCACCGCATCAATTGAACTCAACTCATCACCATGGACACCTGTGATCAGCGCGATCCGCTTGCCAGGGCGATCGCCCTTTGCCACCACGATAGGCACATACCAATGCTGCCCCGTGCCCATCTGCACACCCTGAAAGAAAAAGCGGTGCTGCTTGCCCGGTTCAAGGCTATTGATATCGAGATGACTGATCACCGATGTGCCCTGAATCGTATCGCCCGTGTAGATCGTGCCGGATTCAGTAAAAATCGACGTGTTCACCAGATGCCCCCTCAATGTAAGCGAAAGATTGCCACTAGCTTGTCCACATTTTTAGAGGCAACCCGCCACTGCCACCGTGTATCTAGCCCCCACTGATTGCAGCCCACCAATATTGGTATTTACCTGAAAGGGTTGCAAATCGGTTCGAGGCTCCGTGTTGACCACTACGACTTTGTTTGCAGGAAATTGCCGACCGCGCTCTTTGTAAAACTGATCAATCGACTCATCAGGATATTTCAGGGTCATATTCACACTGAATTCTGCATCACTGTGAGGCATAAAAATCACCCTGTACTGCCTGAAGACTTGACCACTCGGAACAAACCAATCTGTATTCCAGTTATTCCGCACGCCAATGCTGGGAGCGGGACCAGGAAGGGGCACTCTCAAACCGGGTACGGAGGCAGTTTTTGTGACTGCACTTCCATCTCCACCCACCAGTGGCAGGGGCTTACAGTTGGCTGGCAGCGGGGGTAACGGCGCATCTTTTTGTTCAGCTTGAGGCGGCGTTTTGGTCTGCGTTGCGGCGGGTTGAGCTTGCCCCAAAACACTCAAACTCACGAGTGCGGTGAATAGCCAAATCATGGAGAAACGAGTAGACATATATTCAACCTTGGTGTGGTTCATCAGTAGTTATTACCATAATCCTCTGACATTTTGAGAGGTAAAGCGCAAAACGCCCGACCCCTGATCGGTCTTATAAAAAATTTGTAGTCCCTGATCATTTACTTCATAGCGCTGTGCCGTTTGCAACGCCTTCAAAAACCTAGACTCCTGAGTCATTAAACTCTCTTCACAGGCTTTGCGAGTGGCGGCAAGAGGATTGATGGTCAACTGATTGCCTTTCGTGTTAAACCCGCCGTTAAAACGGTTGCAGCCCCCTGAACCTGTAACGCGATCGCCCGAAAAATCTGCGGTAATGTCAGTTGAAGGCAGCATCGGAGTTGGAAACGGCGGCTCGGTCATATTTGCCAGTCGCCAACTGCCAGTCAGCGCTGAAGATTGAGCCATTTGAAGCGCTAAAGCTTTGCTTAAAGAGGGCTGTGCCAGTCCAAGATTTGCAGTCGCCACTCCAACGGAGCCAACGATTAGAGCCACGATGAAACCAGTGAGTGAATTGAAGGAAGTTTTATAGTTCATTTTGGGTGAAAAATTTACTATTTTTGGATCAAACTCATTTGCGTTTTGGGGTATGGAACCGATACAAACCTGATGTGCAACTAATTTGCCCTCATCCCAACCCTTCTCCCCAAGGAGAAGGGCTTTCGGACATTTCCGGTTCCCTCTCCAATCGGGAGAGGGCTAGGGTGAGGGCAGTCTTTGCGTTGTTTCAGGAAAGTCGCACATC
>JBGSWI010000131.1:0-40032 GCA_041752515.1 Leptolyngbyaceae cyanobacterium
TCCTGCTCTTCTACTTCAATGAAACGTTCAACTGTGCAGGCAATTTTTCGCCCAGCATCATCGGTCAAAATTACTGTTTCTGCATCCATTTCGATCTCATTTTCATCCATTGAAAAACTCCTCCTCATGCATAGCGCCCAACAAGCATTCTGCCAAAGTCTGTTTCACCTTTGTCTATTTTGGTTGAATTTTTCAAAAGAATTCTCAATTCTCGTTCCAATCAGAGGCAAAATGCTTGGGCGATCGCCGTTCATCTAGCCATTGTTGCAGAATAATCGCCGCTGCTTTGCGATCGATCAAACCTTTTTGCTTGGCAGCATGAATCCCTTCTGCTTTTAGCATCTCTTTCGCCTCAAATGAAGTCAGCCGTTCATCTACATATTCTAGCGGCAGGTTTAGCGCTGACGAAATCGCAGTGGCAAACCTTTGCACCTGCCGCGCTTGAGATCCTAAGCTACCATCCATCGAATAGGGCAACCCAACCACCAAGATAGTCACTTGGCGATCGCGGACTAAATATTGCAACTGTTCTAGGGTCGCATTAAAAGAACGATGCTCAATCGTCTCAAGCCCAAAAGCAATTAGCCCGGTGCCATCGCAGCCCGAAACCCCAATTCGCTTCTTGCCAACGTCTAACCCCAAAGCAGAGATTGGCATCAACCCTCCCTCCTTAGCAACATGGGTCATGGGGGGGAGGATCTGAAAAATCTGTTTTGTTAGACAAATTCAAAATTGCACTTCTAGGTTTCACAGATTTGGCAGAATTAGGACGAACTTTTGGGCTGGCTTCAGGCTTTTGCAAGGCTTGGCTCATGGATTGCTGAGTAATTCGGCTGGGAATCGCTTGCTTACGCGACGGCTTCAGCCCTTGCAACACTTCTGGAAGCTGGAGATTTTCAAAGCCACTCAGCCTCGATTCTCGAACTTTATGCCAAACCGATCGCGACATCATGAGGGTATGAGCAATGCGATCGGCTCCTAGCTGCTTCAAATACTCTTCTCGCTCAGGTTGATAATCATAGGAAGCAAGCTGGAGCGATTGGACAGGCAACTCTTGAGTAATCCGCGCCATTTGAGACATTAACTCTGGATAGAGCCAAGTGTAAGACGGGTTGACGGTCAACTGCGCCTGATGAGGGCGAGAACCATCTCGACAAAGCTGAATTTGAAAGTAGCCGATCGCGGCTTTCCGTTGGGATTCAAAAATATAACCACTTACCACTTCCAACTGATTGACCCAGTTCTTGACCCCGTTTAACACCGAATCAATCAAGCTAGTTCTAAAGTCAGACAGATGACGGTCAAACACCTGCCGCACCAACGGCGGCATGAACATGGTGTCGAGTTGATAGAGTAGCTGAGCATCGGCATTGCTCACAGGCAACAGATTGGGCAGGTCTGGCTCTCGTTCTGCAAGGCTTTGTAGCAGGGCTGGATCAATCTCCCAATAGGTAATGTGGGCTAAGGGTTGAAATCCATTTTGCCGATACAGCGCCAGCAGTTCGTTGTCGTTTACATTGACTTCCAGCAGCCAAGTCCGCGCTTCCCAAACGGTTTCAAAGCAGTAGCGCAACAAATGAGAACCGATGTCGTTGAGAGGCAGGGATGGCGCTTTAACCGCGATCGCTCGCTCACCTGTTACCGCTTCATCTGTTACCGCTTCATCGACCGCTTCATCTATTACCGCTTCATCGACCACTGCAACTCGATCAACCCGCCAAGTTGTGCGAGTCCGGTTAAACGGGGAAATTTTTACAATTCCTCTTAACTTATTGTCTTGCCCAAAAACATATGCCCCAAATAGATGGGAGCGGTTGACCAAAAAACTGAGAAACCGCCAAGGGGCATACCAGCGCAGTGGCTTGAGGGGCTGATCTGGATTAATAGAAAATTGTAATTCTTCCCCTTCGACTTCATCACACAGCCGATCAGCAATTTCTATGTCGCCATATTGAACAGGGCGAATTAAGACTTCGGTGGGTTGAGGAGATGATTGAGTCATTGGTTGAAATGCTGAATCAGCCAAAAAGGAATTGAAAATTACCCTAACACTTTAACCAGTTTAGCGAATTAGCCAGTGTGACAGATGTTTATTGTAGATTGATAGCGGTTGCAGGGGGCGGGCGATCGCGATTAAAGGGGACGAATCAACACAACCGGGGTTTGTTCATCGGCGTTTCCTGCCGGGTTTTTCTTTAAGGCTTGCTGGAGCATTGGAATCGCCACATCCGCTGAAGCTGCTAGCACTTTCACCGCTCCTAAGTCGTTGACATCGACGATCGCCGCCGATAAACCCGTTTCCTGCTGAATCAGATCCACGACCTGTTGAGGGTTCTCTGGTCCCAAAACAATAAATTGGTCATAGGGGGGCAAAGTGCCGGTTACGTCGTCAATTAGACGAGCCTGTTCGCCTGCTAGTTGATAAAACACTCCTGGCTTGCCAAAAACTTTGGCGATCGCGCCAACCCAAAACGCCGCCAGCACCCGCACCGCACCCACCTGATCAATCAGGGCTTGCAATCCGCAGGCAGTCGCTAGGCTGGAAGTGGGTAAAAACAAATAACATAGCCGTTTTGCAGCCCATCCCGGCTGGATGGTTTGGGGATCGCGAAAGCGCCCTTGCATGATGGCGATCGGGCTTTCCCCAATCGTTACCACATCGCCCGGTTTGGCGTGGGAACTCACATATCGCTGCACCACAGCTACAGGATTATCCAATGCTGTCAATAAATGAGTCCGAATGGGCAACACGTCAGCCGTGGGAGTCGATCGCCAATTTTTAGACTCTGCCGCCTCAGGAAACTGAAACGGAACCACCACATGGCGCGTTTTAGGAATTCGCCCTTGAGGACCATAGGTTAAGTAATGCACCTGCACCCATGCCGCTTTCAGTTGGCTCAGGTCAGCCCCATGAATCTCAATTTGCACTTCTATCGTCGTTCGTTTGCCGACCTTGACGATGTAAGCAAACCAGTAATCATCCAGCCGTGCCGTCTCATCAGGATGACGCGAAACAATACGGGTGTGAGTGGTGACCCCCCGCAGACTGGCTCCCGACAGTAATTTCACCTCTGCCCCTATCTGCGGCACCATAATTTCGAGCTTGGCAGTGCGATTGATTAACTCCATTTCGCCCACCAGCCGACAGTAATTTGGGGTTTGCTCCTGAATCTGCCACTGCCCAATGGTCGCTTCTAACTTATTGCCAGGGCGATCGCGATACTGAATCTCCAACGCCAGAAAATACAGTCCAATGAGTAGGATACTCGTGACTAAAATAAGTCCAAAAAATTGGAGAAGCACAAAAACCTCAGCGTGAAAAGGGCAGGGGATGAAATTTAAAGAGCAACAGCCTGCAAAATTTCGTCATCGATTGAAAAGTTTACCGTGCTTAGGCGCGTTCGAGTAGAAGATATTCATTTTGAAGGAAGCCTCGATTGATAGCACGAGCGCAGTTCCTGCTTTAAACCGCAAAAACTAAAGCAGCAGATTCCTGACTCCAAGAATCTGCTGCTTTAAAGAAACGAAAATCTGACATTAAAGGACTCAGTTAAATCCTCTAGCCTATAGTTTCAGTCATCAGTGCTGAGCGAGACTGAGCAGGCTTAATTTGATACTTGATGAGATTAGCTAACTCTTGAAGCTGGCTAATGGCTTCTGCGCCCTCTAATTTCATCAGTTCGCGATCGTCGCGCATTTCTGTCCAGGTAATTCCATAATCAGAAACCAAAAAGCGAATCAAATGACTATCTGCCAAACTCACCATAAATGAAGCACTGTTCATCTGTCCGCCGCAGGTATAGCAAGACGCTAGATAGCCCTTTCTCTCAAGCACGATCGCAAGAGCCTGAAGATTCATGACCAAATCTTGGACGAATTGACGATGTTGTTCTGCAAGTCTTATGAACACAATTGCCCTCCAATCACCACATTCAATTCCTAAACACTTAAAAATTCTTTAAAAATTAAACATTTACCAATCCAATTCACAAACGCCTTGGACTTTTTCTGAGAATTGAATATCCACTATAGACGATAATGGTTGTTCTACTAGACGATAATGGTTGTTCTACAGTTTCTTGCGGGTGGGAATGGTCGCTCTCCACTGAATCTAGATTTAGAATAGCGGAGCTTTCCCCCAAACAAAGTATCTATAAAGACAGACCTTTTCTGCCTCCTGTCAAGAGGCTAACCCTTCAGCTTCTCAGCGTTGAGGAGTGAACTTTTATGAACCTATTCTAACCATATTCATCCGCCAATACCAAATCGATGAGCAGAACTACCTACTCGATTCAAAGTGTTTCTCAGACTACTATCAATTTCTGCAAATTGTGAAACGGCTGCTAACACTTACTTTTAAGTCTAAAAGTGGATAAGCAGAGACCCTTCAAACTAGAGTGATTTGAATTTTGGATGAACGATCGCAGCAATACTTATCAACAGATCGCTTTAGCTCGTCTCCTATCGATAGAATAGGACTGAGACGCATTTGGCTAGACAGTTTATCGACTTAATTCACGGCAATCTTCAAGGCATCAAGACCAGCCTGCTGAAACTGTTACAGCAGCTTTATCAGCAGCGATTACCCAGCGATCGCATCACCACTGCCGAATTTGCTCAGCGTCTTGCTGCCGTCAGTACCGAATTGGGTCAGCCTGTCTGTGTTTACATCAATCGTCGCGGACAAGTGATTCGGGTGGGCGTTGGTAGCCCTCGCCAAACGCGCATTCCCCCTTTAGAATTACCCCGCTATGGCGCAGAACGGCTGAGTGGCATTCGCTGTATCGCAACCCAGCTAAAAAATGAGCCTCCGGGCGAGACGACTTTGACTGTGATGGCAATGCAGCGTTTGGATGCTTTGGTGGTGTTGAGTTTGACTGGCAGTGGATTTGAGCGCCGTGGAGGTGGCGCAACGGGCTATATTGCGGCAGCTTACCTTGCCCATCTGGTGCCGCATCCCGAAGCCAATTGGACTGTGACTCCCGCGCTGAGCCTAGAGGTGATTGCAGATCAAAACTTCGACGACTTAGTAGAAGGACTTGAGGAAGAATTCCGGCGTGAATTTGTTGCCCAACAGGTTGACCAAGACCACGATCGCGTCTTGATTGTGGGGCTGCATACCGAAAAGACCCATTCTCAGCAATTTCAAGATGGCTTAGAAGAACTAGGGCGACTGATTGAAACAGCGGGGGGAGAAGTGTTAGATACTCTGACTCAAAAACGCCCTCGTCCTCACCCTCGCACCGTGGTAGGAGAAGGAAAGGTTCAGGAAATTGCGCGATCGGTGCAAAGTGTGGGCGCAAATTTAGTGGTCTTCGATCGCGATTTGTCGCCAGCCCAAGTCCGCAACCTGGAAACTCAAATTGGACTGCGCGTCATCGATCGCACCGAAGTGATTTTAGACATCTTCGCCCAGCGTGCCCAATCGGGAGCCGGAAAACTGCAAGTTGAACTGGCGCAATTAGAATATCGCCTGCCCCGCCTAACCGGACGCGGACAGGCAATGTCTCGTTTAGGCGGCGGCATCGGCACACGGGGACCCGGTGAAACCAAGCTAGAGACGGAACGGCGATCGATTCAACAGCGGATCACCCGTTTGCAGCGGGAAGTCACCCAACTGCAAGCCCACCGCGCCCGCATGCGCCAACGCCGCCAGCATGAAGAAGTGCCCTCAATCGCCGTAGTGGGCTACACCAACGCCGGGAAATCGACTCTGTTGAACGTCCTCACCAACGCCGAGGTGTATACGGCGGATCAACTCTTTGCCACACTTGACCCGACCACGCGCCGGATGGTTGTTCCTCACGCCATCACCCAAGAGCCACTGTCCGTTTTGCTCACCGATACCGTAGGCTTTATTCACGAATTGCCGCCCTCCTTAGTTGATGCCTTTCGTGCCACGCTTGAAGAAGTCACAGAAGCCACCGCACTGATCCATTTAGTGGATTTATCCCATCCCGCATGGCAAAGTCAAATTCGCTCCGTCATGGCAATTCTATCGGATATGGCGATCGCGCCCGGACCTAGCCTGCTAGCATTCAACAAAATCGACCAGATCGATGGCGACACGCTCATGCTGGCAAAAGAAGAACATCCGCAAGCCCTGTTTATTTCGGCTAGCGATCGGCTCGGTTTGGAAACCCTCCGTCATCGACTAGGGCAACTCGTTCACTATGCCGCATCCTGCTAGAACAGGGAAAAAGGGAAAGGGTAAGAGGCGAGAGGTAAGTAGTCAAAACTCAAAATATCTCCTAGATCAACGCTACGCATTGGCAAAGCCAGTCCGAAGGACTTACAAAACTCAAAACTCAAAACTCAAAACTCAAAACTCTCTAATCTCCCGCCTCACATCCCTCAGCAAATCTGTAGAATGGAAGAAAATCCACTACACGCAGGCGCTATGATTCCTACCGTTATTGAACAGTCTGGTCGCGGTGAACGCGCTTTTGACATCTATTCTCGCCTTCTCAGGGAGCGGATTGTGTTTTTGGGGCAGCAGGTTGATTCCGACTTGGCAAACCTGATTGTTGCCCAACTGCTGTTTTTGGAAGCGGAGGATTCAGAGAAAGATATTTATTTATATATCAATTCTCCGGGCGGTTCGGTGACGGCTGGCATGGGCATTTATGACACCATTAAGCAAATTCGTCCCGCCGTTTCCACGGTTTGTATGGGATTGGCTGCCAGCATGGGCGCATTTTTGTTGAGCGCAGGAGAAAAGGGTAAGCGCATGAGCCTACCCAATTCTCGGATTATGATTCACCAACCTTTAGGGGGTGCTCAAGGACAAGCGACTGATATCGAAATTCAGGCAAAAGAAATTTTGTATCACAAGCAGCGCTTAAACGAATTGTTGGCAGATCATACGGGGCAATCTTTAGAGCGCATTCAGGATGATACTGAGCGCGACTTCTTCATGTCTGCCGATGAAGCAAAAAACTATGGGCTGATCGATCAGGTGATTGACCGTCGCCCATCGGCTGTTCACCCGATCGCAAACGGTTAAGCGATCGCCCTAATTGCCTCAAATACCATTCACTGAGGGTAATGCCCTCAAATAGTGCAAAAAATCCATCAATTCGTCTACGTCTAATCGTTGGCGGGTTGATTTTTTGTAGGTGCGCTTCAAATAGTCGCGCCCCTCTTGCTTAGTCCATCCGATGCGATCCATTTCTACATCGGTGTGGGCAATCAGGGTGGAAAGGTCGTCTGGCTCGGTGGCATCGGCAGGGGCGATGGGGTTTTCTGGTGCGATCGCCGGTTTAGGTTTGCCAGACTGGAGTGGAGTTAGGAAATCGTCTGATTGCTTTGCTTCAGGAGGAGAGGCGATCGCCACCGTCTCGGCTTCAATCAATGAGGTTCCCATGAATGCATCTTCGGGTTCGCGCTCTTCATACCCTGCTCCATACTCTTCCACGCT
Organism: Leptolyngbyaceae cyanobacterium; assembly: GCA_041752515.1. Classification (GTDB taxonomy): domain Bacteria; phylum Cyanobacteriota; class Cyanobacteriia; order Leptolyngbyales; family Leptolyngbyaceae; genus ULC077BIN1. The sequence continues at coordinate 7,421 of JBGSWI010000131.1, forward strand.
GGGCAAATACTCTTCCTCAAAATCATTCAGCATCTCAGAAGTATTATCTTCAGCGGCATTATCTTCAGCGGTGTTATCTTCAGCGAGGAACACCTCCGGCGAAAATGGCGTTGTTGAAACCGGCATGGATAAGTCCGCTGATACCTCAGGCACCGATACTTCAGGCACCGATACCTCAGGAAATGGCAAGGGAGCGGGAACCCCTAGTTCCAAGTCGAGGCTAGATAATACATGGATTGGAAAGCCAGGATCGACTGGTTGACTAATTGCAAGAGAAGAAGTTTCTGGAAAAGGAGCTTCTGGAGGAGGAATTTCTGGCACCTGGTCGCGGTCAATGGGCACGGTCACAAGCTCAGGTGCGGGCAAAGAATCCAGGTTAGGGATTCTAGAGACCCCTGAAATCCCTAGTAAATCTAAAACTCTGCGTCTCGCCTGATCTTCTGCTGTTTCGAGGCTGGCTGACTCTGCCATGCTAGTTGCGATCGCCACCCCACTAATTTGCACGATCGCCTTCACAATAAACCGCTCTTGATGAATTTGCACCAGTTCAGTCACCAACGCACTGGTCGGATATTGCTTTTGCAATTGAATAAACCATCCGTAAGAGCCACCGATCTGAGACATAACGAGAATCCAAAAAATAACTGCAATTCTAAAATCGCTGCTGGCGACCGTAGCGCACTAGCTCATCCTAAGTACACCAATCATCGCGTAAACGCAAAGAGCATCTTGTTACAAAAACCTGGCATTTCCACCCTATTAGGGAGATATTTTTGCTTAAATAATTCCCCTAAAATGGTCTGAGTAGGGAGACGCAGCTTAAATGTAATCTACGATATGGCTACAGATGCAGAAGATTTATATAGTGACAAGGTAATCAGTGGGCGATCGCTCAACCGTTACAAATGGTAGCTCAAAGGGCTACAGTAGAAACCTTTTAAGTGTATGTAGCAAACTATTGGATACATCAAGCTCGACCCGCTTGCAGTTTGAACGACAGATCAAGCGCATTCAGCGGGATGTTTTACGGATGGGGGCGCTAGTTGAAAATTCTTTTTGGCTAGCACGGCAAGCATTATTTGAGCGAAACTTGGAAGCTCCCAACCAAATTTCGCTTCAAGATGAGCAAATTGATTTGTTTTATCGTCAGATCGAGCAAGATTGTGTAACACTCATTGCCCTACAGTCGCCGGTTGCTCAAGAATTACGCTTGCTAAGTGCCATGATGCAGCTAGTTCGTGACCTTGAGCGAATTGGTGACTATGCAGAAGATTTAGGCGAGATTTCAATTTTATTGTTCCCCTATCCAGTTCCGGCTCATATGGAGCAGGTCAAGCAGATGTGCGATCGCTGTCGGGCAATGTTGGCGCTCAGCCTCGCCGCTTTATCAGACCTAGATGCAGAATCGGGATTAGCCGTCAAAGTGCGCGATGATGCCGTGGATTTGGACTATGAAACCCTTTATCGCTTATTGGCGCAGCAAAAGAATGTTCAAGGCGTAGTGGAGCCAATTGTCTTGTTAGTGCTAACGATTCGGCATTTAGAGCGCATGGCAGATCACGCTACCAATATTGGCAAGCGTGTGGCTTATATTGTCACAGGGCACCGATAATGATGTGCAAGTATGAATTTCCCACCCTGCGGGAAGCGAGCTACATCCCCACCCCTTGGATCTTAAGGATAGAGAGATGGAATTCTTGTCGCCTCTCCCAATGGGCGAGGGATAGGGCAAATTGAGCGATTCATCCCTAGATTCAGCAACGCCAAAAATCCTTGAGAAGTAAGGCATAACGGACAGTTGGTGTCTTGACCTTTCCTCGTACTGCTGTGTGTGGCAAATGGCAAGAGGCGATCGCGTCCCAAACGCACTTTGAACCCACCCATTCCGAAGCCCAACGCCTGCTCGCAGGGTGGCGATCATACAAGACGAAAGGTAGAACAATCGCGCATAATAATGAACACGTTAATTCGTGCTTTTTCTCCGTCTAGCCCTTTGTTCTCAGCTTGCCCATGTCTGGTACTTTTGAAAAAGATAGCCTGGGTTGGCAAGTTCAACTCTTGCAGCAGCAGATTGGTGAATGGCTTGAACGGTTATTGACTCCTACTCAAGATCCTGCTGGGCTGCCAAATTGGACGGTGCCCGATTGGATGTTTCGCCTATTTTTTTGGACGATCGCGATCGCGTTAATACTATGGATTGGCTGGCAACTCTATCGATTGCTCAGTCCTTATTGGTTGATAAATTTATTTCCTGGGCGTTTTCGTCCCCAAAAAAACACCGGGGAAGAGTCTCTAGAATGGGTGCCGGAAGCCCGCTGGGTGCTGCGATCGCGCACCTTTGCTCAAGAAGGTAACTATCGAGATGCCTGTCAAGCGCTTTATATGGCGGTATTACAACAGCTAGACGATCGCAAAATCCTACCGGGCGATCGCAGCCGTACCGATGGAGAATACCTCCGATTTTTGCAAACGCAGCCGAATCTCCGCCCTTATTCCGTGCTGTTTCGCACCCATGAGCGCTTGTGCTTTGGCGAGGTAGAAGTTTCGGAAGCGCAGTTTATTGACTGTGAGCAAGCCTATCGGGAAACAGAAACGCCATGACGCGCCTTTCTCGCCGACAAACGGTCATCTTGGCGATCGCCTTTGGGGTGATCATTTTATTGACGCTGCTGATTGCGCCCTTCGGCAGTGAACCACAAAGCGCCTCTACCTACAGTCGCGCCCCCGATGGCTACGGCGCTTGGTATGCCTATATGCAAGAACAAGGCAACCCTGTGAACCGATGGCAACAGCCAGCCGACGCTTTATTTCAACCTGAGAGTAAAGCTGCGAACGCTGACTCCCCGCACAGCAAGATTGCGCGCCCCAAACCGCCCATCACGCTACTGCGGATTGACTCAGATATGGAGCTATCGGAGCTATCCGCAGAAAGTGAAGCGTGGGTGAAACAGGGGAATGTGCTGGTGTTGGTGGGGGCGATCGCCGATGCCTCCGTGACCCAAGCACCCTTCACCTCAGACATTCCTAGCCCATCGGGCAGTGTGCGAATTGCCACCCGCCGTCGTTATCGCTCATCTTCTGAAAAGATATCAGGGCTGCAAGACTCCTTTGGCACCGTTATTGGGCAGAAAACCCTCGGCAAAGGTCGCCTGATTTCTGTGATCACCCCTTACCTTGCCGCCAATGCCTATCAAGAGTTTCGGGCTAATTACGAGCTTCTCGCCAAGCTGGTCACCGAACCGGGCTATCCCATTTGGGTGGATGAATACCGGCACGGCTACCAAGACTCACCCACCACCGCAAAAGATGGCACAGCCAGTGAAGCAGATCTGTTGAGCTATTTAAGCAAAACGCCTCTTTCCCTGTTGGCAATGCAGGCGATCGCGGTTTTGCTCCTACTCATTTGGGGACAAAATCGCCGATTGGGTTTGCCGGAACGAATCGAAGCTCCAACGGTAGACAACAGCGAAGCCTACATTCAGGCACTCGCTGGCGTGTTGCACCAAGCAGGCGGCAGTGAATTTGTCCTAGAAATCCTCAGCAAAGCGGAACAGTTGACCATTCAAAAAGCACTGGGCTTAGGCACAAGCCCTTTGCCAGTGGATGACCTGATCGCCGCTTGGGCACAGCAAACGGGGCAACCCGCCGCCCCATTGCAAACCCTGCTCCGCACGGCTGCCCGTCATCGCCGCGTCAGTGAAACAGAACTGAGTCAGTGGCTCGAAACCATGAACACGGTGCGATCGCAGCTTCCTAAACTAGGGAGCTAAGGCTCAGGAGCTACAGGCTGTTTTAACGACTGAACAAAGGTTTGAATCGCTTGGTCATACTGAGTACCCGCGATTTCGAGTAAATCATTATGATCGGCTCCGGCAATGGGCACGAACTGCTTGGGCGATCGCGCTTGGCGCATTAGGGTTTCGCTGTGGTGCAATGGAATCAGACCATCTTGGGTGCCGTGTAAAAACAAAATCGGACAGCCCACCTCGGCGATTTTGCGGAGATTGTCGAAGCGATCGAAAGGCACGATCGCAATGCGGGTGATGACGCGAAAGGTGCTGGTAAAGGGACTTTCTAAAATCAATCCGGCGATCGGTTTTCGGCTGGCAAGTTCCACGCTGGTTCCGCTGCCCAGCGATCGCCCATAGAGCATAATGTAACCGGGTGAAATGCCGAGCGTCTCAGTCAAGTAGCGATACGCCGCTTCAATATCTTGATAGGCATTGTGTTCAGAAGGTTTTCCCTGACTGGTGCCATAGCCGCGATAGTCATAGGCAAATACTGAGACTCCTAAGGTTCTCAAATGTTCGAGTCGTTGGCGAATGCGCCCCAAATCTTCGGCATTCCCATGACTGTAAAGCACAGTGTAAGTTGCGATCGAATTGGGCAAATACAGTGCCGAAATTTGTTCGCCGCTCAAAGTCTTAAGTTTCAAGATGTCTGGACTGTCTTGGTAACTTCTAGGACGGGGTAGAAAAATCAGCCGCTCGGCATAGAAAAAAGCCAGCACATTTAGCGCCAGATAGCCCACCGAGAAGAGTAGCAAAAAAAGTTGCACCGTCCACCTCATACCGTTTTGAATTTTGTTCGCGAAGCGTCTCCGCAGGAGATATTTTGAGTTTTGAGTTTTGTAAGTCCTTCGGACTGGCTTTGCCAACGCGTAGCGTCTCCGCAGGAGATATTTTGAGTTCCAAGACAAAGAAACATTGCCGATTCCAGCAGATCATCTGTCGCGTTTTAATTTCAAATTGGTATCAATTTTTTTCCTTTGCGTGATGATCCAATGGTGCCCCAACCCATGATCATTCTTCCTTTTCCACCATAGATAGAGACAAGGCGCTTTCGCTATCCCGTTATTTTCTCATCGTGTTCCTTTTGAATGCCCAATGCATCCAGGGCAGCTTTAATTAGGGCAAAGTAGGGGGGTTGGCAGACATCGACTTCAGTAGATTCAGTAGACGGATGGGTCAGTTGCCCAATGCGTTGCCCTTGCTGCACAGTCAGCACTTTACCTTCGGGGTTGCGGATACGCAGTTCTTTGCCCTGGTCGATCGCCACTAATCGGCAGGCATAACAGCGATCGCCGTGGACAAACTCGGTTCGTTCGCTGGCGGCAGTGGCAGCACGCCCTCCCACCAGTTCTAGTTCTAAGGACACTTCGCCATTCCATTCATTGGTACGCAGGCGATAGGCAATATCCATCCGAGATGGCAGCGGATAAAAATCGCCCCAACGCCACGCGATCGCCGTCATTTTCTTGGGGAGTTGTCCTAATGCGGCTTGCCCCAAGTCTTCATCCTGGCTCAGGGTGACTTTGAGGTGTCCTTTACCAATCTTTTTTTGCTCGTGAATCCGCACATTCGCCGACCAAAACACCGGATCGGGGTTTTCCATGCCGCAGGGATGCAGCGCCTCTAGCTGAGAGTGCAGACTAAAATCAATCTCTGCTAAGGTCGCTTCCACGTCTACAATTACCAGCGGCTTCAGATATTCCGGTGCCAGGGTTTGGTGGGCAAAGGTGCGTAGGCGCGATCGCAAGGCTTCCAGATTTTCCGCCTTAAAGGAAAATCCTCCGGCGGCTCGGTGTCCGCCGTGCTTATCCAACAGATCTTTACAAAACTCCAGCGCTTCAAACACATTAAATTCTGGAATACTGCGGGCGGAACCGCGAATGTGCTGCCGCGTCTCGTCTTCGTAGGTGCCGATGAACACAGGCACGCCGTAGCGTTCCACCAGGCGCGATGCCACAATGCCGATCACCCCATGATGCCAATCGGGATGCACGACCAAAAATATCCAGTTTTCCTGGATATTAAACGGGTGCCCCGCGCCTTTACCGCTTTCACACAGGGCGATCGCTTCCTGCTCAATTTCTTCACAGAGCTTCTGTCGCTGTTGGTTAATCTGCTCACACTGCATCGCCCGTTCCAATGCCACGCCTTCATCATCGGTGATCAGCAGTTCAATCACCACTTGCGGATCGGCAATTCGCCCCACGGCGTTGATCCGGGGACCCAGCCGAAAGCCGATCGCCTCTGGCTTCAGGTTCTTTTCGTTGCTTAATCCTGAGACTTGAATGAGCGCCTGCACTCCTGCCAACCGCGATTTTGCCAATACCTGCAAGCCCTGTTTCACCCAGCGACGATTCACGCCCGTCAGCGGTGCCAAATCGGCGATCGTGCCCAGGGTAAATAATTCCAGCAATGAATCGGTCAGATCGCTAGAACTGCCCATGCTCTGCGCCAACGCTCTTGCCAGAATATAGGCAACGCCAACCCCCGCCACGCCGCGATAGGGAGAAGTTTCGGCAATCATTTTAGGGTTGAGAATGGCATGGGCAGGCGGCAATTGCGGCGGCACATCGTGATGATCCGTGATGATGACGGTGATGCCCAATTCTCGTGCATGGGCGATCGCATCGTAGGCAGCAATGCCGTTATCCACCGTAATTAGCAGCCCCACCCCTTCTTCGTAGAACTCGTCGATAATTCGTCGATTAATCCCATAGCCCTCTGCCATGCGGCTGGGAATGGCATAGTCTACCTGGGCACCGAGCGATCGCAGCGATCGCAGCAACAGCGCCGTACTCGTCATCCCATCCGCATCATAATCCCCACAAATGGCAATCTTTTGGCGCGTGTTAATCGCATTAATCAGCAGTTCCAGGCTGAGGGGCAGCGCGGGAAAATCGGCAAGCGGTGAAGACAGATATTGCGATTCGGGACTGAGAAACACCTGCACCTGCTCCAACGTCGTCAAGTGACGGTTAATCAGCACTTGCGCCATCAAAGGAGACAAATCGGTTTCCTGGGCGATTTGGGTCGCCAAGCCAGCATCAGCGATCGCAATTTGCCAGCGCTGGTCAGGCACTTTAGTAAAAGGTGAGTTGATTAACCGAATAGCAGATGAGTCAGTCATTAAATTGAGAAATTAGCTCTGCTTAAACCTACCTGATGCAAGCCCAAGGATACCGCCAAATTTGCAAAGAAAGGTAAAGGTAATTTAAAGTAAAAGATGGAACTTCAGAGCATACTCCAGACGAGGGTTTCAAAAATCATCTGCTTATCCTTCAATCAATGGCGAAGACCTAAAGCCAATAACTCATGCGGAATGGTGAATTTGGAGTGTTAGATAACAACATCACGTGAAATACGCTATTTGAAAACTAGAATGACCGAACAACTCTAACTCCCTCTATTTGAAAGGATTAGGATGATTACATCAGTCTAATAAATTGCTAGACCGCTAGATCGCAGTTGGGATATAACCAAGAGAACATTTGTAGAGTACGATTTCCAAAGAACTGTAAATTATTTGAGAAACGGATGCAAACTTTCCGGATGGCAAACTTTCCGGATGTATATTAGTCGCTATCGAATATCACAACTGAATAATTGCCTTAAATATTACTATGAAGGTAAAACTAATGACTTCCTTATCAAATGTTAATGAGTCAAGTGAACGAACAGATATAGCTTTTTTCGATCCCCAGTATTATGAGGGATTTAACTCTTCCATAGCTCAAGAACTTGCAAAGTTACTTCAGAAAGCATACGAACAGTTTGATCTGTTTGCTGCTGGCGAAAAAGCGAAGGAACCACTTGAACAAAGAAGTAAACTACAGCTTGGTGGAGAGTACCAGTTGAAGAGGGAGCTTTATGAGAACAACATTCCCTTTGGGTTCGTTGCTTCTAAGTCCAGTAGTAACGATGTATTTGTCGTCTTTCGTGGTACGAAAACATTCGTCGAATGGTTTAAGGATGCAAATATTCCGTTGGTTTCTTACAGCGATGGTAGAAACCCAGACGGAAATACTTTGAGAGTTGTTGGGGAATCAATACAATTAATTCAGTCTCCAGTTTTGATCCCAAACGCTAATGACTTTGGTCGTGTAACGGTAGGCTTTAGACAAATCTATACTGCTTTACGCCAAGTTATGATTGATGCACTTAACCTATGTGATAAGGATTCTCGGATCTTTGTAACAGGACATAGCCTTGGTGGTGCATTAGCAACTTTGGCGATCCCGGATATTCTGAAGAATACTAATTTCAAGCCTGAAAAAGTTATTTTATACACTTTTGCTAGCCCTCGATGTGGTGATAGGAAATTTGCCACTGAATTTCGAGCTACGGGCGTAAGACACTGGAGAATTGCTAACACTGAAGATTTTGTAACTATGATTCCATTTCCAACAGGAAATATCTTCAGAACACAACTACCTCCTCCACCAGGCAAAAAACTAGAAGATACAAAAGAGAAGGCAATTGGGGATGGAGAACTGACTTCAAAAGATGGAAATCCAAAAAATCCAAATCCACTTTTTGGTTTCTTCGAGGCGATGTATAACAGGAGCGGGGAAATATTGAACGGTCAAAAAAGAAGGATGCCAGACTACGTGCATACTGGCACACCAGTTTGTTTTACAATTCACGCAGCCGCTCTAGAGCAACACCATAATTTAGAGGAGATTTATATGCGTGGAATCTTGAAATTTAAGGACTTACAGTGATATGGAGCTACTTGCACTGTAAGATTCTCATTGTGACAGGAAATTCTAGAGTATGGGGTTATCTTCAGTGCAAATCATTGCCACTATCAGTGTTGTATTTGTTGCAATCATACATATTGTTATTTCAGTAGTAGAAATGTTTTTGTGGGGAAAACCCTCGGTTCATCAAAGGCTCGGATTTACAGCAGATGTTGCAGATCAAGTGGCTCCAATTGTTAAAAATGCAGGTTTATATAACAGCTTTATTGCTGCTGGTTTAATCTGGGGAGCCTTTACTGCAAGTGATTTTTTATCAATTCGGGTCTTCTTTCTGGTGTGTGTTGTGATTGCAGGTATCTTTGGAGCATTGACTTTGAAACGGACAACTCTTGTGCTTCAGACACTGCCTGCATCCATTGCGCTGTTTTTTGTTTGGTTGGCTTTTATTCAAACTAAGGGATAAGGCTAACAAGATGAGTCGTAGATAAACATGAGAACCAGCGCAGTCTAACAATTCCAATGCAACGGAAGTTCTTAATTCGGGCGTAGTTGAAAGATGGGTGGGGCAACTTTGGAACCAGGTAAGATTGTTTTATGGTTATCCAGGTTGGTTAAATTTGTGCTGAGTTCTCAGGAAGGAAAGAATGGCTGATGAGTAAAGCTGCACTCTACGATCAGGACTTTCTGGAATGGACGCAACAACAAGCTGAGTATCTGCGAAAAGGTTGCTGGGCGGGGTTAGACGTTGAAAATTTGGTAGAGGAATTAGAAGCTTTGGGTCGCAGTGAACAAAGAGAACTGGGCAGCTATTTGCAGGTTCTGCTGATGCATATGCTGAAGTTTCAGTATCAGCCTGAGCGGAGAACCAAAAGTTGGGATAATACCATCGCCAACTGCCGAGACAAGATCCAAGATTGCTTAGAAGATACTCCTAGTTTGCAACGGTTTCTCCCAAATCCAGAGTGGGTGGAAAAATATTATCGACGGGCTTGTCGGGATGCAGCGAAGGAGACGAACCAGCCAGTAGAGACATTTCCAACTGAGTGCCCTTACACCCTTGAACAGATTCTCGATTCAGATTTTTCAGTCTGATTTCAACTTTATAGAGTTTGAATCTGTAATTGCGGCAGACTAAAAAATAACCCTCCGCTGCACAATAGGGAACTTGAAAAGGCGATCGCATTTGAAAAACACTGCAGCGCAAATCCCAAACTCAGACGCACTGTTTTGCGAATGTTGCGGCAAAGTTTAACGGCTTCGGCTGCGATCACGGTTTAGATGACTCTCAAAGGGATGTCATACCAATTTGAAATTGAAACGCGACAGATGGTCTGCTGGAAGCGGCAATGTTTCTTTATCTTGCAGCTCAAAATTCAAAATTCAAACCGGTATCAGACCTCACAGTTTCTCAATGAACTCCTCAAGTGTGACTTGAGATCGTTTGCAAAATCTCGCCAACAGTCAACACTCTCTACTCTTCAAACTTGCCCTTTTCCCTTATGGCTCTCAGGGCGATGTATCTTAACCTTGGCTTTCAGTCCTGCTAAGTTAACGGCAAACGTAGCGGCAGCAAATAACCTTTGCAACTTCTAGCAGATTTCAACCGTTCGCCGCCGTGACGCTTATTAAGTAAGTTGCATATTGTAAGAACTTACAAGGGGTCTACTTTACGGCACCAATCTCTGAAAGCAATATTCACTCGTTGGAAATCGTCTTCAGATGGAACCACACCGTTATGAGCAACTATATTTCGCACTTTTTCTAAGTCCTCAAATCTGCTCTCTACAAACTTTACAGAAATGTAAGGAAGAAATAACTGTTCTTTGCTTCGGATAAGAGTCACTAAATCTCCCCATTGAGCGTAGTACAAAGGAGAAGTGCCACGAGGAGAAATCCATTTGTCCTTCGCCTCTTTCTCTTTTCTACTACTGACCCGCTTTTTATGTCATTATTGGCTACTTCTTCCCACCAATTATCGCCAAATTCCTTACAAAATACGCTCTCAATAAAACGTCGCACAGAGTTTTCATAGCAGTGGAGAATGACATACAAATCAGACATTTTGCAGGCGCTAGTCACGTCTTCGTACTGTAGATAAGGGGTTGAAAAGATTTCCCTTGACTCTAGTTTATTGAGGATGCAAAGCAGAGTAGCCTTGACAGTTGACATTGCCACAACTAATGAATAGTCATCTGAGAAGCGAATGCCTTTTGTTGCCTCATCCCACATATCTGATTCATCACGCATATCAACGCCATTAAGAATCGAAGAAGCCCTCGGCAACCAATCTGCAAATTGGCTAGCGATTGCATATGGGTGGTTGTCGAACTTTTCCAACATAGAAAGACCTTTCAATAATTCTTCTATAACCTCTCTTTTTCGTCTCATATCATTTCATTTGCCTAGTGATAGACTCACATCGCCCCACTTTCACCCGTTACTTCAACTCTTCCCCACCGACATCAGCGCAGGTTCTCGCCGGGGAATGTTGACGGTCAAAAAGTCTGCTGCCATTTCCGTGTTTGGAAAAATCGATCGCGCTTCCATCAGCAAATCCTTCGGTTCAATCGCATTGCCTGGAGCATACCGGGGGCTGAGATGGGTGATAATCAATTGCTGCACTTGGGCTGCCAAAGCCACCTGTGCCGCCATGGTCGAAGTAGAATGTAACCGCTGATAAGCAAGCTCTGCATCTTGATGAGCAAAAGTTGCCTCATGAATCAGCACATCCGCATCTTGTGCCAGCGCGATCGCGGATTCACAAAAAACCGTATCTGTGCAATACACTAGCTTGCGCCCAATCAGAGAAGGTCCACAAAAATCTGCCCCATCGACCCGCCTGCCATCGGGCAACACAATCTTTTCTCCTCGCTTGAGTTTGCCGTAAAGCGGTCCGGATGGAATGCCCAAGGTCGCCGCCTTTTCTACATCAAAATGCCCCGTCCGATCTTTTTCGCTCACCCGATAGCCAAAAGCAGGCACGCGATGCGTGAGCAACTCGCAACTGACTGTATATTCTTCATCTTCATAAATCACGCCAGGATTGACAGTATGCACTTTCACCGGATAAGAAAAATGGGTTTGAGAATAGCGGCGGCACGCCTTAAGGTATTCCTCCAAATCGGGAGGACCATAAATATCAACGTGTTCCACATTTCCAGCCAAACCGCAGCTTGCCAATAAACCCATCAATCCAAAAATATGATCACCATGCATATGGGTGACGAAAATACGGGTCAACTGGCTAACCTTGAGGTCACTCCGAAGCACCTGGTGCTGGGTGCCTTCGCCACAGTCAAATAGCCATAGTTCTGCCCGTTGCGGCAACCGCAGCGCGACGCTCGACACATTGCGGCTTCGTGTCGGCACTCCAGAACTGGTTCCAAGAAAAGTAATCTGCACTAAGCTTCGTTCCTAATTCAATGCCGACCTAACTTATAGTGACATTTTTGCAATGCTTGGGAGCAAATTTAGATCAATCTTCTAGGTTTTGCTTTGGGTGGATTGAGACTTCGACCACCCTCAGCCGAACGCAGAGCCGCAACCCATGCAAAAGGGGTTAATGATTCAGTCTATCCACCTAGTTAAAGCAAATTAGTTAGGGCAAATGGGATATTTGTAGGTGCTAACGCTGTTTAGCAGATTCAAAAATCTTTACAAAAATCTTTTAAGGCGCTACCTGAGAGGTCTTTTATCAATTTTTTTGAAGGATTAACCCTAGATTTAGTGAACTAGCTGGGGGCTAATCAGGGCTAAAAGTTAGATTTTCCGGTGAATCAAGAAGCTCGTGTGTAAAGAAATTGAGTTACATTAGGCAACGTTGCGGTTAAGGCTGGGTTCGAAAAAGCCTGAGTGAGATTTTTGGGTGGTTCCATTTAGACCTTGACAACGCGGATTTTTGAGGAAGGGTTATGTGGGCGTTTGCAGCCTGCTGTTTGAGTTTTACCGATCAAAGAGAGTGCAGCGCCCAATTCAGGAACGTAAGGAGACTAAGAGATGCAGCGAAAGGGCTTTCCAAAAACTTTTCTATTTTACAAAGATTCTCTGATTCGGTTGGGTCAGCAAACCTGGTGGTTTTCGGTGCTGTGCTGGGTGGCGATCGCAACGCCTGCCCACGCTAGCGTTGAAATGCGCGTTGGTATTGAAGAAGCCGTATCCCAAGTCACCGTTGGCAGTTCCACACGGGCGCTAGTGCGAGATAGTGCGGGTCGTGATTTGGGCGAAATTGGGGCGATGAATGCGTTTGTTGCCCAAACTGATAACGGCAAAGTTAAGGTCGATCGCTGGAAATCGACCCAAATTTGGATTGAGCCAACAGACGGCGGCTATGTGTTTATTGGCGATCGCTGGTATCGCGGCAGAACCCATGTCATTCCCACGGCTAAAGGGCTAACCGCCGTCAACTATGTTGATTTAGAGCAATATCTTTATAGCGTGTTAGGCGGAGAGATGTTTCCTTCTTGGCCGATTGAAGCCTTAAAAGCCCAGGCTGTCGTTGCCCGCTCCTATGCGTTGTATCAGCGGCAAAGCACCGCTAATAATTTATACGATGTTGGCGACACCACCGGATGGCAGGTGTATAAAGGCATTTTAGATGAAGCGGCTTCTACGCAAGCAGCGGTGAATGCCACAGCAGGGGAAGTGCTAATCCATCAAGGACGAATTATTGAGGCGGTGTTTCACTCGGCATCGGGGGGGCATACCGAAAATGTCGAAAATGTTTGGACTCGTCCTTTGCCCTATCTAAAAGCGGTTCCAGATTTTGACCAGGGTTCCCCAGAGTATGAGTGGGTAAAAACTTTTTCTCGCAGTGAACTAAGCGCCCGAATCACGGGAGTTGGTAATATTACTTCTATGGTGGCAGCACAAACTACACCCCATGGACGGGTGAAAACCATGCGAATTGTGGGGGATGCCGGAACTCGCACGATGACGGGAGACGCTCTGCGCAATGCCCTGGGCTTGAAAAGCACAAAATTCGCTGTGCTGCCAGATTATGCGGTAGCCTCCACGAAGAGCAAAGGACAGACAAATCCCACTGCCTTCAAAATCAAGGGTGGAGGATATGGTCATGGGTTAGGAATGAGCCAGTGGGGTGCCCACAACCTGGCAAAGAAAGGAACTGGCTATCAACAAATCGTTTTGCATTATTACAAAAATACGATTCTTGCCAAAATTCAGCCAAAGTAAACAGTCTGAATGATCAATGCATTGGTTTTGCTGGGGGGCGGCGCTAGATAGCCCGGTTAGGTGAATTGTTTTAGCAGCGAGAGTGTGAGGTGGATGAGCAAGACAGTCAATTGGAGGCGATCGTTCAGCAAATTGGTGAAGCTGTTTTGGCGACCGTGGAAACGGTTGATCGATTATCAGAGCGGGTAGATTCTCTGGCAAACCAGGTGCAGCAGCAAGGCTACCAGATTTTTGCCCTGAATGACACGGTGCAAACGTTGGCGGAAGCGCAAGAGGAGTCGCTGAAACGGTTAGATCGGCTTACGGATAACTTGGAGCGGCTGGTGAATGCGTTTGAGCAACCGGATGAAGGCTCAGATTAGAGCTTTATTTTCAATTAAATCTTTACCACTGTTTGAACGATCGCCAATAGGGGCGACCTTGCCAAAAGATGCCGACTAATAACCCACCCATCTGAAGTTGCTCCACCCGGAATAAGGCATTGCCAATCGGCAACCATCCTTTAATTAAGAATGCGATCACGACGCAAAGCACCAATCCCCACAGGCTGCCTGCGCGAATACTGGCGCGATCGATGCGTTCTAACGCCAACACGGACAGCACCCCTAGCCCAAAGGCGATCGCGCATTCCGTCAGCAGACCTAATGGAGGAGTCAACAATAGTCGTAAGGCGGCGTTGACTGGGGGAAATTGCAGCCCAAACGCGATGCCAAACTCCAGCAGGGTTACGAATAAAGCCATCACAATGGCAGTTTGAGCCAGCGATCGCCAAGGTAACCGTTTAAACTGCTCGATTGGGTTCATCTCAATCCTTGCCTTGTCAATAAATTATGTTGGGCACCACGAGCATTTCTGATTGCGAACCAGAATGCTCATGATGAATTTCCTAATGCTGCACCGGCGCTGTTTCTGAGAGGGAAACAGACTCTACAAAAATCTCGCTTTTTTGCGCTGAAATAGGTTTTTCTTGTTGCAGCGCCGAAAATAAACGATTGAGCGCATTGATATAGGCTTGAGCCGATGCCACCACAATATCGGTATTGGCGGAGTGACCAGAGAAAATGCGATCGCCATGACGCAGCCGAATCGTCACTTCTCCGATCGCGTCAATTCCCGCCGTCACTGACTGCACCGAAAACTCGATCAATTCATTCGGCACCGTTACCACACGATTAATAGCCTTATAAATGGCATCCACGGGTCCTGTTCCGATCGCGGCATCCGTTCGCTCTTGACCATCCGGCATTCTTAAGGTCACCGTTGCTGTGGGGCAGGCATGGTCGCCGCAAGAAACCTGCACGCGCTCCAACCGAAATAAATTCGGTGCTTGCTGCGTCTCGTCGTGGGCGATCGCCTCCAAATCCCAATCGGTGATCTCCTTTTTCTTGTCCGCCAGTTCCTTAAAGCGCACAAAAGCTTTGTTGAGATCTTGATCCGTCAGTTCAAAGCCCAATTCTTTCAGCCGAGTGCGGAAGGCATTGCGACCCGATAATTTACCCAACACGATTTGGTTATCGGTTAAACCAATGGATTGGGCATCCATGATCTCGTAGGTCAGCTTGTTTTTCAACACACCATCTTGGTGAATGCCCGACTCGTGAGCAAAGGCATTGGCACCGACGATCGCCTTATTCGGCTGCACCAACATTCCCGTCAGCGTGGAAACCAAGCGAGAGGTTTTGTAGAGTTGGCGCGTGTCGATATGGGTCAGCGGGGCTTCGGAAGCAGCGGCGCGACCTAAGAACGGGTTGAAATACTGCCGCCGGACGTGCAGCGCCATCACCAATTCTTCTAAGGCGGCATTGCCCGCCCGTTCGCCAATGCCGTTGATCGTGCATTCCAACTGGCGTGCGCCGTTTTTCACCGCCTCCAAAAAGTTGGCAACTGCCAAGCCCAAATCGTTGTGTCCGTGAACGGAAATAATTGCCTGGTCAATGTTTGAGACGTTTTCCTTAATGCCGCGAATCAGTGCGCCGAATTCTGTTGGGGTCGTGTAGCCGACCGTATCAGGAATGTTGATGGTGGTGGCACCGGCGGCGATCGCCTGCTCCAACACTTCATAAAGAAAATCGGGGTCGCTGCGAACCGCATCTTCCGGTGAAAATTCCACATCATTCACAAGAGATTTTGCGTAGGCAACCATCTCTGCGGCGATCGCCTTCACTTCAGCGCGGGTTTTCCGCAGCTTATATTCCAAGTGAATATCGGAAGTGGCAATAAAAGTATGAATTCGGTGATGCGCCGCCGGTTTCACGGCTTCCGCAGCGGCTTTGATGTCGGGTCCATTGGCGCGCGCCAACCCACAAATAATTGGACCCTCAGCAGTGCCAACCGCTTGAGCGATTTTTTGAACCGCTTCAAAGTCGCCGAGACTAGAATAAGGAAACCCTGCTTCAATCACATCCACACCCAGCCGCGCCAGTTGCCGTGCGATCGCCAGCTTTTCGTCCACATTGAGCGTTGCACCGGGAGACTGTTCGCCATCCCGCAGTGTGGTGTCGAAGATGATAATCCGGTCGGTCTGAGGCTGAGTGTTCATAAATCGCGACAAGTTCCTATGGGCAAAACAATCGTTCTGCCTACTAGCCTACCGC
This sequence comes from Leptolyngbyaceae cyanobacterium, assembly GCA_041752515.1. Lineage (GTDB taxonomy): Bacteria > Cyanobacteriota > Cyanobacteriia > Leptolyngbyales > Leptolyngbyaceae > ULC077BIN1. The sequence continues at coordinate 23,696 of JBGSWI010000131.1, forward strand.
TTGTTTTAAATAGCTTGGCAATAATTCAGAAAAATCTGCCCCATTCTCAATAACTCAGAAATTTCTTTCGGTGCCTTTGATCATCTCGTGTTTCTAGAGTGGGCAACCCATCATTTAACTGAAGCATTGTCTCTATAAAAAAATCTGCAATCGAAAAAAGCCGTATCAGTAATATTTTTAGTAATCAGTTTTTTCAATTTCTTTGCGAATATCGTTTAAGTCAATATAGTGATCAGTAGCATTACGAAGTTCACGGGCGATCATTCCTTCAGTAGAAACTACAATAATGTGTGTGCTCTTACCACGAAGCAACTCGATCGCCCGTTCAAAATCGCCATCACCACTAAATAAAATCACGCGATCGTATTGATCAACCGTGTTGAACATATCCACCACAATCTCAATATCCAGGTTCGCTTTTTGCGAGTAGCGCCCCGAATTGTCATCGTAATACTCTTTCAAAATCTTAGTTCTAACGGTGTAGCCCAAGCTAATTAGAGCATCACGAAACCCTCGTTGGTCTTGCAAATCTTTAAGCCCTGTATACCAAAACGCATTGACCAGAACGGTGTCAGCTTCACGAGTAAAATGTTCTAAAACGCGCTTTGGATCAAAGAACCACCCATTTTTTTGCTGAGCATAAAACATATTGTTGCCGTCTACAAAAATAGAAAGACGGTTCATCGAATACTGCATAAAAAATAAAAACCTAGAACTTAAATATTTTAATAATTGTAACAAGTTAATTTAGAGTAACTAGAATTACCCATCCCACTCATGACCCATAGCATCGATTTATACCCGTACAAATCACAAATGTATGCTTTGTAACTAAACTAAGTCGTAGAAACATATGGCTCCATATTCTAAGGAATCAACAGGGTGGAATTACTTTTAATGACGAGGGGTCAATTAAGTATTCCTAATCCCATCTAGTTTGATGCTTAATTGCTTTTCAAGCAGTTGAATTTAGCTGGGTTAGCAAAAATACGCCTATCTCTTTCTATCGAATAAATTATTACTTTAGATATTTTTCAATGATTACTAGAGATTCTACCGATTTAACTTGGGGAAGTGTGTCGCGATCGCAAAAATAAAATTTCTTCTGGAATATTTGGAACAGTAGCCGCGTCAGCAGCAGCATATGCTGACAACCCTTTTGCCATTTTAGAGAAACTATACGAACTGGCGAGTTAGCTGGGGATAAGCTCTAATAGTATAAGCCGCACGCTGAGGAATAAGGGATAGAAGGATCAGCGATAAAATCAGCCTGCACAGCTTTTTTCCAATGCGGCGGCAATCATTAGGGTGAATGGTTTGCTTAGGGGCGCGATCGCCGGGTTGCTGCTTTTCATTGAAGTTTGAATACGATAGAACCGCTTGGGTGAGTCTAATCATGTTGCGAAAATCATCACATCCTCAAGCCAAAACGCTGATTGCTGATCCAGTAAAAAATAAGCAGTATTGGCGACATTTTGTTCGCGATCGATTTACGGCGTTGCGGCAGATTAACATCCGGGATGCCTCCAATATGGGGCATGGGCTGCTGATTGTCTGCGCCGTTACCGCAGGCTTATGCGTTGAATTTAGCTCAAAGAAACTCGATCCACAGGTGCAATCCCAGTTTTTCAACCTTCGGGGTGCTGTTGCTTCGCCCAATCAAGTCATCATCCTTGCAATGGATGAAGCTTCCAATTCTCAGGCAAAAAACTTCTATGCAGCCGATCCGAAAAAGTATGCCTATTTGGAGCCATTAACCACTTCTCCCTGGAAACGGTCCGCTTACGCTCAAGCGATTGATCGCGTAATGAGTGCGGGCGCAAAATCTGTTGGAGTAGATCTGATTTTTGATCTGCCCAGCAGTTATCCCCAAGAGGATCTGCGATTTCAAAAAACCTTGCAGCGCCATGCCGGACGTATTACCTTAGCCCTTGAGTATGAAGAGAGCATCCCCAAAATAGGATCAATCTATCAGATTCAAATTAAGCTTCCTCAGGAAATGTTTCAGACGCAACCTGGGTCACTTGGATCGATTAACTACCTGACTGAAGCGGGTGATGAAATTCGGATGTTTGCGAGTGAGTATCCTCGGCGCGTCACATTCAACTTATTACAGGCAGGTCACGTTCAAGTTGCAAAAAACTTTGAGCAGATGGCGAGTCAGTATCCAGCGTTTTCTCACGCCGTCTTGAATGCCAGCAAGATCACTTATCAGCCACCGAAGGGCGAGAATATATTTTTCTATGGACCCGCAGAAACCTTCACTCAGATTCCCTTTTGGGAAGTGCTAGATCCGGAAACTTGGGAAAATCACCGTCGCAAAAAAACGTTTGAAGGGAAGATTGTTTTGATTGGTCCAACGGCAGCCTCTTATCAAGATGCTCATTTTACGCCTTTTGGCAAAATGCCGGGAGTAGAGATCAACGCCAATGCGATCGCCACGCTGATGGAAAACCGCTCCATCTCAGCGGCGATCCCCAACCTGTCCACCCAAGGTGTTTTTGTAGCCCTATTGGTATTGTTTGCGGGTTATCTGCAAAGCCGCAATCGCAGGGTTGATCCTCTACGCCGCTTTGGGATCGCGATCGCGCTGGCTTTAGGCTGGGTCAGCATTAGCTACAGCGTCTTTGTAACGGGGCGATTGATTTTGCCAACTGCCGTGCCCGTTGTGGCGATCGTCTTCAGTGGAGTTTCTTATTTGGTCACAGGCATCAGGAGCGAGAAACTGCAACAACAGCGTGCTGATCAAGAACGGCAGATGATTGAGCAGAAGCGTCGCCAAGCTGCCCAACAGTACCGTGGCTCTCAAGATGTGAAAAATTTTATCTACGCTAGCGGAGACGGCAACCTCCAAGGCGTGATTGATGAGCAGCCAAATCTAGAAGTCAATGGCAGAATGCTAGATGGTCGGTATGAGGTGTTAGAAGAGATTGGCTCTGGCGGATTTGGCAAAACTTACAAAGCACGAGATGCTAGCCGACCAGGGGAGCCTTTTTGCGTGGTCAAACAGTTGCGCCCCGTCAACACCAAGCCTAGAGCGCTCAAACTAGCAAAAGATTTGTTTGACCGAGAAGCCAAAGTTCTACAAGATTTGGGAGAACACGATCAAATTCCCAGGCTTCTGACCTATCGAAAAGATGAATTTTACCTGGTGCTAGACTTCATTGAAGGCGAACCCCTCCAAAAGGAGATGGTTGGGCGGCGACTGCCCGAATGGGAGGTTGTTTCTATCCTGCAAGACCTGCTGACAGTTTTAGAATTTATCCATAGCAAAAATGTGATTCATCGAGATATTAAGCCTGCCAACATTATCCGACGAAAATCCGATAGAAAACTCGTTCTAATTGACTTTGGTGCCGTCAAAGAAATTGAGCAAAGAATTGAACAGTTAGGCGATCCTGAATCCGTTAGTCAAATGACTGTTGCTATTGGAACCGATGGATTTATGGCACCCGAACAAGCCCACGGTCGTCCTCGTCTTAGCAGCGACATTTATTCAGTGGGCGTTGTTGGCATTTTGGCACTGACTGGGATGTTTCCTAAAGAGTTAAATCAGAAGCGAGATCCTGATACTGATGAATTTAAATGGAAAGAAAATGTTCAAGTCAGCCATACTCTTGCCAAAATTCTCGACAAAATGGTGGGTTCTGATCATTTTGCTCGTTATCAATCGGCAACGGAGGCTTTGATTGCCTTAAAACCTCTTTTCGAGAATACTAAGAAACTGTGGGAACAGACAAACTTTGTGGAGCCTCCCACGCCCAAGGATGGTGCGGAGTCACTCTTAGAAGAAACAAAAGTCTGGCCCAAAACGGTTAGCGCGGCTCCCCAACTGCCTGATCCTGATTTCGCTGATGAATCAAATAGCCGACAAAATTCCCTTAGCTATCTGCTGATAGCGATGACAACCTGCTTTAATCGTGCAGGGTTTCTTGATCATCCATCCACAGCGCTTCTGTTTGTGAAAGTTCTGCGGCATCTTCTGCGATCGCCTCATTAGTTTCGCGGCGAGTAACAAACGGCAAAAATGCTCCTTTCAAGCCCCGCTTAATTCGCTCTGATGTTCCTTCAAAAATCACAAATAGTGGATAGGTACTATCTGCCCCATCGCTCAAAATATGACGATAGCGAAAGGGCATATCCCATTCATAGCCTCGGCTTAAATGAACTTGGGTATGTCGCCAGCGCCCCAAAAAATCAGAGAAGTCTTCTTCGGGGCGATGGATAAACACAAAAATCTCTACGCCTGTCTTAATCTTCCACTCCGGATCGCACATTAAAATAGCAACATCGCAAGGCAAGCATAAGGTTTCTCCAGATTGCCCGATGGTGTTGACTCCGCTGGATGACGCGATCGCCCCCCGGAGTCGAACAATGGGCAGGGGAATCGTGATCAAGCTCTCATCGGGACGACGCATACTTGGAATCATTTCTAGATAAGGGCGATATTGCCTTAGAAGGGCGATCGCAGTTTTTGCGTTGCTATATTCCGCTAATGCCTCTTCATAGAAAACTTTTTGAGTCACCATAATCGCGATCGCTTTTAGCCCAATTTCTCAAACACAGCAAACATCGGCAAATACATCGCCAGCAAAATCGATCCGACCATTCCCCCCAGCAGCACAATCATGATGGGCTCCATGATGCTAGTCAGCGCTTTAACGGCTTGCTCCACCTCATCCTCATAAAAATCGGCAACTTTAGACAGCATCTTATCGAGTTCTCCGGTCTCTTCCCCAATGCTAATCATTTGAATTGCCATTAGAGGGAAGACCTGTTCTTTCTGCAACGCAATGCTAATCATCCCTCCGGTTTGAATCTCGCGGCGAGCTTCGTCCACGGCATTGGAAATAATCTGGTTGCCCGCCGTGTCACGCACAATTTCTAGACAGGTCAAAATTGGAACTCCAGAGCGAGTCAACGCTCCAAAGGTGCGGCAAAAACGAGCAGTGGCGCTTTTTTGAATTAAGTCTCCAAACAAGGGCGCTTTTAACATCAAGCGATCGACGGTTTCTCTACCCACGCGCGTTTTGTAATATTGCTTGTAAGCAAACATCAACCCTGCCACCACCGCGATCGTCATACCAACGTTGAAAATATTTTGCACAAAGTCACTAATACTCATCATTGCCTGGGTAAAAGGCGGCAACTCAACCCCAATATCCTTAAAAATCGTGGCAAAAATTGGCAGCAAGAAACGCACCATGCCAAAGAAAATCAAAATCGCTAACGAGCCAACCGTAACGGGATAAGACATTGCCGCTTTGATTTGGTTCTGCAACCGAGCTACATCTTCTAAAAGCTTTGCCAAACGGTTCAGCACTTCATCTAAAACCCCGCCAACCTCCCCTGCCTGAATCATGCTGACGTACAGAGCGTCAAAACATTCAGGATATTTACGCATCGAATCCGATAAACTCACCCCTTGCTGCACATCTGCACTCACACCCAATAACGCTCTTTTTAACTTTGGGTTTTCGCATTGCTCTGATAAAACTCCCAATCCTCTAACCATCGCCACGCCTGCATTGACTAGCGCCGCGAACTGCCGAGAAAACACCGCTTTATCCTTAACGGTCACCTTAGCCATTGAGTCACTTATACTCTTAAGGCTGAAGTTAAACGATAGACCCTGCTGCTGCTTGAGTTCTTTAACCAGTAACCCTCTTTCTCTAAAGGAAGCACGAGCTTCCCGAAGAGAGTCTGCGACGATTTTTTCTGTTCGGCTGCCGCTACCGTCTTGAACACGAGCAACAAAAGTCGGCATAGCTAAGTACCTGTAAGGTTGAATGTGATGTGTAAATTACAGTGCTATTATGCCGCTTTTGCTTGAAGTAGCTTAAAAATACTGCTTCAAAGCGGCACATTTTAACTAGCGCCGTGCCGCACCCGCTTGAGCAGGTGCTGGAGAATTTCCGATAAGTCGCTGCAACTCGTCAGGACGAGAAGTTTTAGACATGGCAGCTTCAAAGCTAATAATGTTTTGTTTGTATTGGTTGGCTAACACGGTTTCTAGTGTTTGCATCCCTAATTTGCCCCCCGTTTGAATGGCAGAGTAAATTTGAGCCGTTTTTCCTTCTCGAATCAAGTTGGAGATCGCCGGAGTGATGATCATAATCTCCTGTGCCATGATTCGACCATATTCATTGGGTTTAGGATTCTTTTTGGGAACTAGGGTTTGGCTGAAAACAGCAACGAGAGAATTAGAAAGTTGTACTCTTACCTGAGTTTGTTTGTCGGCAGGAAATACGTCAATAATCCGGTCAACAGTTTGCGAAGCAGAACTGGTGTGTAGGGTGCCAAAAACAAGGTGACCTGTTTCTGCGGCAGAAATAGCAAGGGAAATCGTTTCTAAGTCACGCATTTCACCCACCAGAACGATGTCTGGATCTTCCCGTAAAGCGGCTTTCAATGCGTTGGCAAAGCTTTTAGTGTCTTCGCCAAGCTGACGCTGGTGAATCAAGCTTTTAATCGGTTCATAAACAAACTCGATCGGGTCTTCGATGGTGAGAATGTGTTCAGCGCGAGTGCGGTTGATCAGGTCGATCATGGCGGCGAGTGTAGTCGTTTTGCCAGACCCAGTAGGACCGGTTACCAAGATCAGACCTCTTGGCTTTTCTGCCATCTCTCTCACCACATCAGGTAACCCTAGTTTGTCAAAGTTAGGGATTTTGGAACTTAATGCTCTGAGACAAGCAGCGTAAGTGCCTCGATCTTTGTAAACATTGACGCGAAAACGAGCCAATCCTCTTACGCCATAAGAACAGTCTAGTTCCCAATTTTGTTCAAGGTTTTTGCGCTGAGTGTTGTTTAACATACTGAAGATAAGGCGTTGGCATTCTTCAGCCGTAAGAGCTTGATCGCCGATGGGCTGGAGATGACCACTAATGCGAAAGTAGGGGGGCAGTCCGGCGGTGAGGTGCAGATCAGAGCCGCCCATTTCAACTAGCTGCTCCATCAAGTCTTCAATCATTAATTCCATTATGTTGCTCCTTCTTGCGGATAATATTTGGGGGGATTGGGGAGGGGACTATGTGCGATCGCGCAGTTTAACGGTTCCACATTTTGTCTGCCAAGGGTCAAGTGCGGTAAGTTTCTAGGATACCCACAATCCCAATGAAGGCTTCATAGTGAGTCTTGAAAGCGAGGGGTGAGACAGTAGGGGCAATCCAACCATTCTTGCTTCAGTTCAGCGCTACAAGTGCGACAACTTAGTGAACTCTTACGCTTAGTTTTGAGTTCCGATTCCAACCCAGAATCGGTGAAAGTCACTCGTTCTATTTCTTCTAGGGTTGTCTCCCCTTGCCGCACCAAGTTTAGGCTGTAGGCTAGTAAGGTGGTCATGCCTTCCTCCACCGCAATTTCTTTTAAGGTGCTGGTGGGCGCACCTTGGTTAATCAGGGATTGAATCTGTTCGGTGACTCGCATGACTTCATAAACACCACATCGCCCTTTGTAACCAACTCCGTGGCATTTTTGGCAAAGCTGCCTTTTTGCACTTGCTTCTTGAATTTCTTGAGGCTGTAATGTGTTCGCCTTGTAAAGGGTGAGTTCACCATCCCCTGAACTGGTCAAGCCAAATCGAGATAGTTCGTCTCGGCTAGGAGTGTAGGGGATACGGCACTCGCTACAGACTCGCTGCACCAACCGTTGGGCAACAACTCCAAGCAACGCGCCAGAAACCATGAAGGGTTCAACGCCCATTTCATCGAGCCGAGCGATCGCGCCCGCCGCATCATTGGTGTGCAGAGTGGTCAAAACTAGATGCCCCGTTAGAGCCGCCTCAATCGCAGCTTTGGCAGTTTCGCGATCGCGCGTCTCACCCACCAAAATCACATCGGGGTCTTGCCGCAAAAACGCCCGCAGGATCATCGCAAAATCCATCCCCTTCTCGCGAATTACCTGCACCTGAGTCAATCCCGCCATCGTGTATTCAATCGGATCTTCCGCCGTGCTGATGTTTACACCCGGATCATTGCGCTCAGCTAGGGCAGAGTAAAGAGTCGTCGTTTTGCCAGACCCAGTCGGTCCGGTGACCAAAATCAACCCGAACGGTTTTGCCACCATGCCTTGAACAATTTTCAGCGTCTCTGGATCGCTAATTAGCTTAGCCAGACCCAATTGCGTATCGGAATTATCCAAAATCCGTAACACAACTTTCTCACCATGCTTACTCGGCAGCGTACTCACCCGAAAATCAATATTGCGATTGTTAAAGCGACGGCGAATCCGACCATCTTGGGGTAGCCTACGCTCCGCAATATCTAGGTCAGCCATGATTTTGAAGCGCGCCGTGACTGCCGGAATGATTTTCTTAGGAAATGGCTTATCGAAGGCTTCACGCAACACCCCATCCCGTCTGAATCGCACCCTTAAAAACTCCTCCTGCGGTTCAATGTGGATGTCTGACACCCCCTCTTGGAGGGCTTTGATCATAATCTTGTTTGCCAAAGCAATCACCGGAGCCGCTTCCGCGTCGGCAACGTTCAGATCTGCTTCTGCTTCATCGTGAACATCTTGCAGATCCATGTAGCCTAAGCCTTCTAGATCTGCGTCAATGTCAACTTTTTGATTATCTTCAAGTTTTTTCTGTTTCTCAACCTGCTCATCCAAATAGCTAGAAATCAGGCGTTGGTAATCTTCGTTGGTGATTACTAAACGCTGGAGCGTTAAACCTTTAGGGCGCAACACCCGGTTTAAATCATCTTGGGCGGTTAAATCATCGGGGTTCACCATCGCCACCAGGATATAAGGCTTGTTTCCTTCTTCTCCTTGGGATAACGGAATCAATTTGTGGGCACGACACATATCGATCGTAATCAACGTGCCGATTAGATCGCCAATTTGACCCGTTGGGATTTGATTAATCTCTGGATCAAGCGATTCGACTCCATACAGAATCTTTAGCTCGAATAGCTGCTGCTTTTTATATTGCCGAATTAAATCGGGGGGAAGCTGCTGCCCTGTCAATGATTCCAAAACGTCTAGCAACGATCTGCCAGACTTGCGGCTATCGATTAGGGCTTGTTTCATCTGCCCGTCATTTACGTACCCAGACTGAACCAGCTTATTGCCAAACGGTGAAAAGTTATTCTGAACAACGAGCGCCCGACGCGGAGAAGAGGAGTGAGTCATAGCCTGTGGAAGATGAACTCTTTATAAGGTATTCCCAAAACTGTCGAATACGAACGGTCAAAGCACGCAGATGAATAAACTCGATCTATCAGCCGCAGCCTTTACAGATTGCTGGACAGAGACTTTGGTTTTCTGGTGAATCTTGATTATTCATCAGATGATAACTTTTGCTGCTGCCTTCGTCAGGTTTTCGCTTATTTTTGTGATGATTTTGGATGAGAGCAAAACTTAATAGTTCAAAATATCCAATTTTCTAACTAACTTTTGACTACAATCAACCCAAGTTCGTATAAAAATACAGAATTTATCGTCGGAAGCAAGATGGAACGACATTTCTTGAAAAAATTTGATTAAATTAAATGAGTTCAAATTTTGCGTGTCCGATCAGACGAGTCTACTGTCTTTATTTTGGCGCTTTTTGGCGCTGCTAGATTCCCAGACGGGCTAGGATTTAGAACTAGGAACAGTTGTAGCTACAGATAGTCTTCATCGCAATTGGAAAGCCCACAATGATTGAAGAAGAAAATAATCAGATAAAAGAAATGGAAGAGTCTATGGTTAATTCGGCTGAGGTGCCTGACACATCGACTGAGATGGGGGGTGAGGGTGCAGCAATGTTAGAGGCAGAGCAGGTTAATTCTGTGGAACAGCAAGGTGTTGAAGCTGGGGTGACCGAATCAGAGGTGGGTGCTGATGGAATAATTGAAGAGGTCGATCTGTTAAAACTGAGTGCGTTACAAGGTGAGGTTCAATCGTTGAAAACTCAACTTGACGATCGAACTGGACAATATATGAGAATTGCCGCAGATTTTGACAATTATCGGAAGCGAACCCAACGTGAGAAGGAAGAGCTTGAGCAACAGATAAAATGCTCTACTGTGATTGAGATGCTGCCGGTTGTAGACAATTTTGAGCGGGCGCGATCGCAAATCAAACCCCAAACCGAGTCAGAAACCACGATTCATAAAAGTTACCAAAGTGTTTATAAGCAATTGGTAGATTGTTTAAAGCGCATTGGAGTTGCCCCGATGAGAGCGCAAGGATTAGAGTTTGATCCAACATTACACGAAGCGGTGATGCGGCAAGCAACCGACGAATATCCCGAAGGGATTGTGATGGAAGAACTCCAGCGGGGTTACTTGGTGGGCGATCGCGTGTTGCGCCATGCGCTGGTGAAAGTTGCTGCTCCTTTGGAACCCGTGATACTCTCGGAAGAAACTGATCAAAACAATTCAGACTAAGAGTTTTAGAATGCTAACTCTGATTGAGTAAATAAGTTGGGTGATGACCGCAAGGTTGAGTTTAGCGCTAAGAAGTCTAGGCAGTTAGCGCTAGGCAATATCATTAATCTCTACTGGCTAGCCAATTTTCACATTCACCGCATGGATCTTTACTGCCGCCAACCATGGGAAAAGTCATTGGGATCGACCTCGGTACGACAAATAGCTGTGTTGCTGTCTTAGAAGGCGGTCAGCCCGTTGTGATTTCTAACTCAGAGGGGGGACGAACCACCCCCAGTATGGTGGGGTTTGACAAAGGGGGGGATCGTTTAGTAGGGCAACTCGCCAAGCGCCAAGCTGTTACGAATGCTGAAAACACGGTTTTTAGCATCAAGCGATTTATTGGGCGACGCTGGGAAGAGACGGAACAGGAGCGATCGCGCGTTCCTTACAATTGTGTTCGGGGGAAGGACGATACGGTTGATGTTCAAATTCGCGGCAGATCCTACACTCCTCAAGAAATTTCTGCCATGATTTTGCAGAAACTCAAGCAAGATGCAGAAAATTATTTGGGCGAGGCGGTGACGCAAGCCGTCATTACGGTTCCTGCTTATTTTAGTGACGCTCAGCGACAAGCCACCAAAGATGCTGGAACTATTGCTGGGCTTGAGGTTCTGCGAATTATTAATGAGCCAACTGCTGCGGCTCTTGCGTATGGCATGGACAAGCAAGACCAGGATCAATGTATCTTAGTCTTTGATTTGGGCGGTGGTACTTTTGATGTCTCTATTTTGCAGATGGGGGATGGCGTTTTTGAAGTGAAGGCGACTTCTGGAAACAACCATTTGGGCGGAGATGATTTTGACGATGCGATCGTCCGCTGGATGATTGAAGCCTTCAAATCTGAGGAAAGCATCGATCTCTCTGTGGATAATATGGCACTTCAACGGCTGAGAGAAGCAGCCGAAAAAGCCAAGATTGAGCTTTCTGGCACCAAAGTTACTTCTATAAATCTGCCGTTTATCACCGCCGATGAAACCGGTCCTAAACATTTAGAAACGGAGTTAACTCGCGCCAAGTTTGAAGAACTGGCTATTCAGTTGGTGAAAGGCACCATCCAGCCAACCGAACAGGCGATCAAAGATTCAGATTTAAGTATCAATGACATCGATCGCATTATCCTAGTGGGCGGTTCTACCCGGATTCCGGCAGTTCAAGATGCCATTCGTAAGTATTTCAACGACAAAGCACCCGATCGCTCGGTTAACCCCGATGAAGCTGTTGCCCTGGGTGCTGCGATTCAGGCTGGAGTTTTAGGGGGCGAAGTTAAAGATTTATTGCTGCTCGATGTAACGCCTCTTTCTCTAGGAATTGAAACCTTAGGTGAAGTGTTTACCAAAATTATTGAGCGGAATACCACGGTTCCTACTAGCAAAACTCAAGTCTTTTCTACCGCGACCGATGGGCAAACCTCAGTCGAAATTCATGCGCTTCAAGGGGAGCGCGCCATGGCGAAAGATAACAAGAGCCTCGGTAAATTTCAACTGAATGGAATTCCACCTGCGCCTCGTGGAGTGCCTCAGATAGAAGTTGCTTTTGATATTGATGCAAACGGCATTCTTAAAGTTTCTGCTCGTGATAAGGGCACAGGGCGAGAACAAAGCATCTCCATCTCTAATACAGGCGGCTTGAGTGGTACGGAAATTGAAAGAATGCGGCAGGAAGCTGAGGTCTACGCAGATGACGATTCGGCACGCAAGCAGCTAGTTGACCTTAAAAATCAGGCAGATACCCTGTTCTACAGCTATGAGACAACGCTTCGAGACAATAGCGAATGGATCACTGAGCAACTAAAAGCACAAGGAGAACAGCGAGTTGAGGAGTTGAAAGCTGCGATCGCAACCCCCAGTACCACCGTCGCTGAGATGCAACAGCGATTAGACGCACTCCAACAAACCCTATTAGCGATCGGCGCATCAGTCTACGCCCGCACAAGCCCTTCTGCAACCGACGAATTCACTTACACCGGAAACCAAGATGCCACAGTTGAGTATGATCTAAATTCTCATACCGCTTCTATCGATGACGATGACCTCAGCTTTGGGGAAGATGACACAGTGACCGCAGATTATGAAGCGGTTGACTAACCTGGTTGTGGAAAATAAAATTCTGCGGCGATCAGCGACGCTAGATTTTTTGCTTAAGCTAGGGGTTTATTCGCTAAGGTAGAGAGAAGCAACTATAGGAAAAAGCAACTTGGCTTCAGTCAAAGTTGCCTTTGATCAATTTTCTATTCTTATCGAACTTAAACTTAGAACATTCAATTCCTCTACTCCTTAAATCGACGTGCTATGGCTGGTGATTACTATGAAATCCTTGGTATTTCTCGCGAAGCAGACAAAGAAGAACTTAAACGCGCCTATCGCCGTTTAGCTCGAAAGTATCACCCTGATGTGAACAAAGAACCTGGAGCCGAAGAGCGCTTCAAGGAAGTCAATCGCGCATACGAAGTACTTTCTGAGCCAGAATTGCGTTCTCGGTACGATCGCTATGGCGAACAAGGCGTTAGCGCTGGAGCCGCTGGAGCGCAAGATTTTGGCGACTTTGGCGGATTTGCAGCCGATATTTTTGAAAGCTTTTTTAGTGGATTTGGGGGCGCAAGCGGCACTCAAACCAGCACTCGTAAACGTGGACCGACTCGCGGCGATGATCTTCGCCTGGATTTGAAATTAGACTTCCGAGATGCAATTTTTGGCGGTGAAAAGGAAATTCGCATCGCTCACTTGGAAACCTGCACTACCTGTGATGGATCAGGCGCAAAACCTGGAACTCGTCCGCAAACTTGCTCAACCTGCAATGGTGCAGGGCAAGTCCGTCGAGCAGCCCGTACTCCCTTTGGCAGCTTTACCCAAGTTTCCGTGTGCCCAACCTGCAATGGGTCTGGGCAAATGATTGAAGAAAAGTGCGAAACCTGTGCCGGACGGGGGCAGCGCCAAGAAACTAAAAAGTTAAAGATCACCATTCCAGCCGGGGTAGATAATGGAACCCGTCTCCGAGTGACTGGAGAAGGCGATTCAGGACTGCGAAATGGACCTCCGGGTGACTTATATGTTTACCTATTTGTCGCTGAAGATGCCGCCTTTCACAGAGAGGGCATTAATCTTTTATCTGAGCTAAAGATCAGCTACATTCAAGCGATTTTAGGATCGCGGGTTGAAGTGAACACGCTAGATGATAAGCAAGACAAACTGCATGAATTAGTGATTCCCGCTGGAATTCAACCTGGAACGGTGTTGAGGATTGAAGGGAAAGGAGTGCCCCGACTAGGTAATTCAGTGAGTCGCGGGGATCATTTGATTACCGTGTCCATTGATATTCCCACTAAGATTGCGCCTGAAGAACGGGAATTGCTAGAAAAACTGGCAAAGATTCGGGGCGATCGCACCGAAAAAGGTGGCATCGAAGGCTTTATCGGCAAGGTATTTGGTTCATGAACAACCTGAATCAGATGATTCAACCCGACGCTCAAATGGACTTACGCGGAACGCCTTGCCCGATTAATTTTGTCCGTACTAAGCTGCGGTTAGAGCAATTAGCTCCTGGCGCACTATTGGAGGTTTGGCTTGATCCGGGTGAACCTGTTGAGCAAGTGCCTGACAGCTTAGCGATGGAAGGCTATTTGATTGAACACATTGAAGATCGAACAGACTATTTTGCCCTGAAGGTTCGTTGCCCTTGGGCAAATAGCCCTAACTGAACTATGGATTCTGACTTGCAGAATTCATTAATATCTTCAGATTTCCCGTCTGAGGGAATTGGAGGTACGGTTGTGGCTGTTCAAGCAAACTACTATCAGGTCAAGCTAGATTCTAAACAGACTCCAATCGATGCGGAAGTAGAGAATCAGCGTGAAACCCCGCTGCATGATCTCCGAAATTTGACCTCTGCGACGCTTCTCTGTACTCGGCGATCGCGCTTAAGAAAGTTGGGTCAGCGAGTGATGGTGGGCGATCGCGTAGAAATTGAGGAGCCAGATTGGCAAGGGGGTCGAGGAGCGATCAGCGCCGTTTTACCCCGTAGATCGGAGTTAGATCGTCCCCCGATTGCAAATACCGATCAAATTCTGCTGGTGTTTGCCATGGCAGAACCCGCGCTTGATTCCCATCAGCTCACTCGTTTTTTGGTGAAAGCCGAGTCTAGTCAGTTGCCCATTTGTCTGTGCTTTAGTAAAACCGACTTGGTGAGCGCAGAAGAGCAAGCCCAATGGGAGCAACGAATCCAGCAATGGGGCTATCAGCCAATCTTGATTAGCTTGCACCAGCAAACAGGCTTAGAGGCATTGTTCGATCAATTACGCGATCGCATTACCGTTGTGGCGGGTCCATCGGGAGTCGGTAAATCTAGCTTGATTAATCATCTGATCCCGCTGGCAAAACTACGGGTCGGGGAAGTGTCAGGAAAGCTTGCACGGGGGCGGCATACGACTCGCCATATCGAACTGTTTGACCTACCAGTAGGCGGATTATTAGCCGATACGCCTGGGTTTAACCAGCCTGACCTCGATTGCCAGCCCAAAGATTTAGCCAATTATTTTCCAGAAATACGAAAACGGTTAGCAGATGACTCTTGCCAGTTCAGCGATTGTCTGCATCAAAATGAGCCAGATTGCGCCGTGCGGGGAAACTGGGAACGCTACGAGATTTATTTGGTAATGCTGCAAGAAGCGATCGCGTATCACCAAGCCTGCGATCGGCAAGGACGCGCAGAAAATAATCTCAAGCTCAAAAATCATCATCGGGGCAACCTGACCTATGAACCCAAACTAGAACCCAAAAAATATCGCCAAATCTCTCGCCGAACCCAGCAACATCAGCTTCAAATTTTGCAAGACGACGAACTGGATTGAGTGCAGAGGGCATGGCGTTTAAAGGTTTTCGTTCAATCGTGATATACTTGCCCAATCGGTTCTCTGGGGTTCAGCCGCCGGAGGTAATGGGGAAAGTTTGGTGTGAGTCCGACACTGTCCCGCAACTGTAATGAGATCAGGCAAATCTCTTAGTCAGGATGCCCGCCGATAGTCCATCTCATTTCTACATCTGCGAGGCACAGAAGATGAATAAATTTAAAGACTTTCGATTTCTTCCTTTTAATAAGATTCTTCAGCAAGCAAGCACACTGACTGCTCTGACAGGCATTTTGTTGATGACAGCAACTCCAGCTTTCGCTCATCATGCAATGGGGGGCAAACTGCCATCTACCGTCTTCGAGGGTTTCATTTCCGGTGTGGCGCATCCCCTGATTGGACTGGATCATTTTGCGTTCATCGTGGCGGTTGGCTTACTGGCGGCAGTCAAACGGCAAGGCATCTTGATCCCTATTTCATTTGTGCTGGCAGCGATGCTGGGCACAGGGTCGCACCTAGCAAGCATCGGTCTTCCCGGAGTTGAATTATTTGTCTCTGGATCGATTGTGCTATTCGGTATTTTGTTGGTTATGAAAGATAGCCCCAACACTGGTGTCGTTGCAGGTTTGTCAGCAGTTGCAGGTTTATTTCATGGTTACGCCTACGGTGAATCTATTTTCGGGGCAGAGACGACCCCGCTAGTGGGATATCTTATAGGTTTTACAGTGGTTCAACTCGTTGTATCACTCCTTGCATTCTGGGTTGGCAAAGCAACCATTCTTAGCCGAGAAGCGGATCAGGAATCTCCGGAGAGGTTGCGTTCTACGGGTCTAGTAATTTGTGGGATTGGGTTTACTTTTTTCGCTTCTCAAGTCATTGCAGTTATATTTCCTGTTCCTGGTGGCTGAGGCAAGGGGCATCCCTGAGTATTAGATTATTGGTGCGACGTGAAAGTTGTGCCTTCTGACTGAGAGGAGAGCCTCTCTGGGGACTTCCTTCTCCCCATCGTCACGTAACCGGGTCAAGTACCCCGCCTACATTGACAGTAAGTAATGAACCCAATGGAATGCAAGGCACGA
>JBGSWI010000132.1:0-8719 GCA_041752515.1 Leptolyngbyaceae cyanobacterium
TGTCTGAATACGAGATTCAGCAATTAAAACAAGAGGCTGAAAAGCAAGGAATAGGTATGTCTGAGGTTCTTAGGAAGTGCATAGCTCAATTCTCAAAGCCGTCCTAAAGGAGCGGGGCTTTAGACCCATTTTTTTTGGTAAAATTAGCAGCCCCGCCAAATAGCATTAAGAGGGCGGAGACAACAGCAAAACTGCTGAAGTGTAGATCAGTTTTTCTAGATAGGATTGCCATCACTAACAAAACGATCGCGATCGCGCCTGCCAGTATTCCCATATTCAGCTTGATCCCTAAATTCGGCTGTGGTTCTGGCATCGTGATTCTCCAGCAAGCTTGATAGAGTGAACAGGTTGGCTCTATTTTGGCACAAACTTAATCTGGCTTAATGAATGAAATTTATCGGCGTTGATTTGGGCTGGAGTTCCGGCGCAAGTGGGCTGTGTTGTTTAGAGTGGCGATCGGGCAAACTGGTTCTGCTGGATTTACAGCGGATTTTGGCGATCGCCGACATTCTCGCCTGGATTGATCGTTGGATTGCCCCCGGTCAGCCGGGAATGGTGGCGGTAGATGCTCCAACGTTGATCCCCAACGCAACGGGAATGCGTTTACCCGATCGCTTGGCTCACAAGCATTTTGGCAAGTATCATGCAGGCTGCTATCCGGCAAACTTGGGTTCCAGTTTCGCTCAGCGCACGGTGGCATTCGGCTTGAGCTTGGAAGAACGCGGCTTTGATCACGCCCCGATGATTCAGCCCCAGCAGCCAGGGCGCTTTCAGATTGAAGCCTTTCCCCATCCGGCGATCGTCCATCTATTTGGCTTGCCGCGCATCTTGAAGTACAAAAAAGGCACTCTCGCAGAACGTCGCCCCGAACTTGCTCGATTGCGCCATTACATTCACGATTGTCTCCCGCTGCACGATCCACCGCTGGACGTGCGCTTCAGCGCGATGCATGAAACGTTAGCGCAGCGTTCCACAGGACTCCCTACGGGAATCGCCATTCCAGAGATCCCGCTCAAAGGCGCTGAACTGAAAGCCGTAGAAGACCAGCTAGATAGCCTCATCTGTGCTTACATCGCCGCTCACTGGTGGCATTGGGGCACTGAGCGAAATTTAGTGCTGGGCGATCGCGCTGAGGGCTACATCGTCGTGCCCACGCCGCCTTGCTCGACGGGCGGCGCGGCGGGTGAGCGAAACGCCCACCCTTCGTCGTTTTTGACTAACACAACCTATTAAAGACAACCTATTAAACACACCCTATTAAACACACCCTATTAAACGGTGACCGGTGACAGGGGTTTGCTAAACAGCTTTAAGATTCGGTCTGCCATTTGAGACGGCATTAAACCCAACGCTGCCTTAGATTGATCGGGTGAAGCATGATCCACCAACTGATCGGGAACGCCAATCCGGGTGAGCGGCACGGCAATCTCGGCATCCAGCAGTGCTTCAGCGATCGCCGAGCCAAAACCGCCGGGGAGGCAGCCTTCTTCCAGGGTTACCACGCGCCCAATTTTCTGTGCCAACGGTAGGATCAGTTCTGTATCCAGCGGCTTGGCAAATCGGGCATTGATCACCGTGGCTTCGATGCCGTGTTCGCTCAAAATTTCTGCCACCTGCATCGATGGATAAACCATAGAGCCATAGGCAACCAGTAACACGTCATCCCCCTGGCGCAAAATTTCGCCTTTGCCTATTGGCAAAGCTTCCCAACCTTCTTCCATCAAAGGCACCCCGTAGCCATTACCTCTGGGATAGCGCATGGCGATCGGGCTATCTAAATGGTCAATGCCCGTCACAATCATCCGCTGTAGCTCAGCCTCATCCTTAGGAGCCATCATCACCATGTTAGGAATGCAGCGCATATAGGCAATGTCATACATCCCTTGGTGCGTGGGTCCATCTGCACCGACAATTCCAGCTCTATCTAAACAGAAAAAGACTGGCAAGTTTTGAATGCAGACATCATGCACAATTTGGTCAAAGGCGCGCTGCAAAAACGTAGAGTAAATCACCGCTACGGGGCGCATTCCCTCGCAGGCAAGTCCCGCCGCCAGAGTGATTGCGTGCTGCTCCGCAATTCCCACATCAATAAATTGCTCAGGCAGATGTTTTTGTAAAATATCCAGCCGGGTTCCAGTAGACATGGCAGCCGTGATGCCAACCACTTTAGGATTCGTTTCAGCAATTTTGGTCAGCGTTTCGCCAAACACCTTAGAATAGCTGGGCGGCTTGGGTTTGCTAGAGGGAATTGCCTTGCCTGTGGCTAGATTAAATGGGCTTTGAGCGTGATAACCCACTTGATCTTTTTCGGCAACTTCATAGCCTTTGCCCTTCGTCGTGGCAACGTGTACCAAAACGGGACCGATGTGCTGATGTGCCTGCTGGAAGGTTGCGATTAGTTCTTCCAGGTTGTGCCCGTCGATGGGACCCATGTAGGTAAAGCCTAGTTCTTCAAAGACGGCTCCCACCTTCGGCACTGCTAGCCGCTTCATGCCTTCTTTGATGCGCGCTAAGTCGGGGGAAATGGTGTCTCCCACAAACGGCAGATGCTTGATTTGTTCTTCCAGATTTTCGGAAATGAACTGAACAGGTGGACTCAACCGAATTTTGTTGAGATAGCGGGGAATTGCTCCCACATTGGGCGAAATCGACATTTCGTTATCGTTAAGCACCACGAGCAGGTTCGTTTTGGGCAAATGTCCGGCGTGGTTGATGGCTTCGAGCGCCATGCCGCCCGTCAAAGCGCCGTCGCCAATCACCGCTACCACTTTATAGTTGTCACCCTGCAAATCACGAGCGATCGCCATCCCCAGGGCAGCAGAGATACTGGTGGACGCATGACCCGCGCCAAAATGGTCAAATTTGCTTTCGCAGCGCTTCAAATATCCAGCAATGCCGTCTTTTTGGCGAAGGGTGTTGAAACGGGCGTAGCGTCCGGTCAACATTTTATGGGGATAGGCTTGATGTCCTACATCCCAAATCACTTTGTCGCGATCGAGATCCAAAGTTTGATACAGAGCAACCGTCAGTTCTACCACCCCCAAACCAGGACCCAGGTGCCCACCAATTGCAGCAACCGTTTCCAGATGCTTCTCGCGAATCTGGCGGGCAATTTGCTGAAGTTGATAAACAGACAAACCGTGTAACTGGTTAGGGTGGGTAAGCTCACTCAAATGCATACGGGCTATCCTCTCGGCAGATCAGTGAATTTATCATCCACCTTTATCACTGTAGTAGATCAACAGGCATGAAATTAGGGGGCGGCAGGGCTTTTTAGTATCTGTTATGCAGCAAAAATTAGAATTTCTTCATGTACTCAGAGGAAATAATGGCGATCGCTTATGCTACTCCCGCAGAGAACCTGAATATTTTCGAGGGCAGCTTGAATATGAGGCGATCGAGCAACTTTGAATGGTTTTGCTCGTTGCTTTTGGCTAAATTGCGGTTATTCTTATTTTACGCCTTGAACTCAATTGATCCATCTTGAATTCTTCGGTTTTGAATCGGTTTTGGCTGTGTCGTTAACGCTGCAAAAGGTATGAAATTCCTCCAGATCTGCCCCTCTCGCCTGTCTGAAATCTCTCATCTGTGGGCAACTCGTTTACCTAAAACCTTCGCCAGCTTGGTGATTCTCTCTGGTTTAGTCGCGATCGCGGCTCCCATTTCCCCGGCGATCGCGGCTCGTAAGGATTCTCAAGTAGACTTCCGTAACTGCGCTGCTTATTTGATCAACCTCAAGATTTCCGCAGAGCTAGCGGTTTCTGCCTGCTCACGGGCACAGTTTCCCCAGAATTTGTCTACCTGCGTGCTGGATATCAGCAGAGTTAGCGGCTATGAGCCGACCGACGCGCTGAATGCGTGCCGCCAAGTTCGCCGCCCCGAAGACATGGCATTTTGCGTCACAGATATCAGCCGTAACTTAAAAGATTCGGTTGCAGGTGAAGTGTTAGATAGCTGTCGTCGGAGCTTGCAACCGGTGCAATATGCTAATTGCGTTGTGGGTATTAGTCGCGGCGGAGCAGGGCTATCGTCTCCAGTTGCGCTGAGTTCCTGCATTGACACTCAGGCATTTCCGCGAGAAGTTGATCCAACCTTCATTCCCTATGTAGAATCGCCGCTGCAAGTTCCCCAGGATTTGTCTCCCCAGCCGATCACCACGCCTCCTTTTATGCAACCTACGCCGCAGCCTCAAGCGCCAGCGCCAGCGCCCGTTCGTGGGCTTTTTTAAGGCGGTTGTGAACCGTTACTGGGTCACCGCCAACTCTTTCAGAAATTAGGAGTTAGAAGCCAGAAGTTATTGCACAGTCAATGCTTCTGGCTTTTAATTTCGATAAGATTTTGAGAAAAATATTAGTGCTTAAGTAGGATACCTGGATGAAAGTTTTAGTGACGGGTGCGGCAGGTTTTATTGGGTTCCATCTGGCGCGGCGGCTATTGCAGGATGGGATGGAAGTGTGCGGCATAGATAATTTGAATGATTATTATGCGGTTAGTTTAAAGCGCGATCGCCTAGCCCAATTGCAGCCCCAGTCTGGCTTTACGTTTCAAGAACTGGATTTGAGCGATCGCGGGGGAATCGCCAACTTATTTCAACAGCAGCCCTTCGATTGTGTCGTCAATTTGGCGGCGCAGGCGGGAATCCGTTATTCTCTGCAAAACCCTTGGACTTATGTAGACAGCAACGTATCAGGGTTTGTGAATGTGCTGGAAGGCTGTCGGCAGCAAGCGATTAAGCACCTGGTTTTTGCCTCATCCAGTTCGGTGTATGGTGCCAATACAAAAGTGCCCTTTGCCGAAAGCGATCGCACCGATCATCCGGTTTCTCTCTATGCCGCCACCAAAAAAGCGAACGAACTGATCGCCCACACCTACAGCCATTTGTATCACTTGCCCATGACCGGACTGCGGTTTTTCACGGTCTATGGTCCCTGGGGCAGACCCGATATGGCATATTTCAAATTTACTCGCGCCATTTTTGCTGGAGAGGCGATCGATGTGTATAACTTTGGCAAAATGCAGCGCGACTTCACCTACATCGACGACATTATCGAAGGGGTCGTGCGGGTGATGTTGCACCCCCCTGAGGGAGTCGATTCTCGTTTAAATCTGGCAGAACAGCCCGATAGCCAAGCGCCTTACCGAGTGTATAACATTGGCAATAATCAGCCAATTGAACTGATGACGCTGATTCAAACGTTGGAGAAAGCCTTGGGCAAGCAAGCAACTCTAAACCTGCTCCCGATGCAGCCCGGAGAGGTGCTGACCACCTATGCCGATGTGCAGGCGTTGTCTACAGATTTAGGCTTTGCGCCCGATACCGCGATCGCGGATGGAATCGCCCGTTTTGTCGATTGGTATCAGGAATATTACCGCTAGAGATGCGATCGCGAATGGGTCAATTCGCGGCTTAAACCTCAACGGTAGATTTTTGGGTTGCAGGCGATCGCCCGTTGCCACTCGCGGTTTCAACTTGACCCAGGGTGCTTTCACCCGTAATCAACCGAGCGCCGCGATTGCGAGTGATGTAGCTCCAGCCCCATTGAATCATCACAACAAGCTTGTTATCAAATTCAATCAGATAGTAGATGTGGGCAAAGACCCAAACGAACCAGGCAAAGAAACCGGATAGCTTAACGAAACCCAAATCGGCGACGGCTTCGTTGTGCCCAATGACTGCCAAGTTGCCAACCTCTCCATAACGGAACGGCGGTAGCGTGTTTCCCCGCAGTTGTGCGGTGATCAGTTTGGCAATATATTTTCCTTCTTGCACGGCAACCGGAGCGACACCAGGAAGAGGCTTTTCACCTTGGTGGGGAAAGTGCGCCAGGTCGCCAATCACGAAAATATTGGGATGTCCGGCGATGCTGAGGTCGGGTTCCACCATCACTCGACCCACGCGATCAAGGCTGACTCCCGTGCAATCTGCCAAAACTTTTCCCATGCTAGACGCTTTAATTCCGGCTGCCCAAAGAACCGTGCGCGCAGAAATTTGCTCGATATGGTCGCCCTGTTTTGCGGTGACGGTAGCATCTTCAATATTCGTCACCATCGTTTTGGTGCGAACAGTCACTCCTAGCTTGGTAAGCGCGATCGCGGCTTTTTCAGAGAGATCGGGTGGATAGGGCGGCAATAGACGATCCATGCCTTCGAGCAACAGGATTTTGGCTTCGGCGGTGTCGATGCGGCGAAAGTCTTTTTTCAGAGTTTGAAAGGCAAGATCCGCGATCGCCCCTGCCAGTTCTACTCCTGTCGGTCCGCCGCCCACAATCACAAAGGTCAACCAGGCTTGGCGCTTTGCCGGGTCAAGTTCTTTTTCTGCCGCTTCAAACGCACTAAAAATCCGCCGACGCATTTCCAGCGCATCTTCAACCGTTTTCAAACCGGGCGCAGTGGTCTTCCAGTGGTCGTTACCAAAATAATGGTGACTCACGCCCGTTGCCACAATCAGCGAATCGTAGGCAATATCTTGCTCTTGCATTTTGACGATTTGATGCTGCGGATCGATGTCTACCACTTCATCCATCAAAACGCTAGTGTTTTTGCAGGGACTCAAAATGCCGCGCAAGGGCGATGAAATATCAGCCGGTGACAAGCTACCCGTGGCAACTTGATAGAGCAGCGGTTGAAACAGATGAAAATTTCGCCGATCGATGAGCGTGACCTGAACGGGCGATCGCTGCAAAGATTTTGCGGCATACAGCCCACCAAAACCGCCTCCGACAATCACCACTCGATGAAGAGAAGTTTCAGCAACTTGGGGCATTGGTACACTATCCTTCTTTGAACAAGTAGCTAAAGTTCTCTATCAACAACGCACACAACCCAAATTATTTTTATAAAAATTCATCATAGCCTGTCGTTTTTGGGAGATGGGTAACACCGACTACGGAGAGTAGAGTTTTTCAGAAAAGGACAACGTTTTATGAATATTCCATTGATACCCTTTTGTAAATCCCGAACACTGTTAACTGATGATTTGTCGGAGAATAAGAATATGAAAGGGGGCAGCAAATATCAGCCATTGCTGGAGTATTTACAGCAGAGCGATCGCGATGAAGTGATCCTCACCTTTACGCAACTTGAAACGCTCATGGGTGCCCCATTGCCAGAATCTGCCCGCCACAATCGGTCATGGTGGAGCAATCGCAGCAAAGGCGCACTGCAAGCCGCCGCTTGGATGAATGCGGGCTACTTAGTCAAAAATTTAAGTTTTTTAGATGAGCAGGTCGTTTTTTATAAGCCGTCTCAAGTTTATACAGTGCCCCGTGTCGATGATGAGATTCAGTGGAACGGGGAACTGGTCAGAGCCTTGCGATCGCATATGAAACTAACCCAAGTCGGCTTTGCTCAAGAACTTCGCATCCGACAGCAAACCGTCAGCGAATGGGAGAAAGGAGTATACGAACCCTCGCGAGCTTCTTCCAATTACCTAACCCTCATTGCCGAAAAAGCCGAGTTCAAGCTTGAGTCAGAAAATCTCTAAATCGCTCTGTGGGAGTTCAAGATCAGTTTGGGGAATACCAGAAGCAACGCACTGGAATTTTACCCACGCAATTGCATGACACGTCATAAAATCACCACTCTGACCGATCGCACAACCGGGCAAAAAATCAAATTCGGCGGGTTTCAACCTGCAAACGGCAAAAAACCGCCAAAATCTCAAAAATATGCGGGCGATCGCTTTCAAGCCGAGCAATTGCCACCCCGCGTCGATTTGCGCCCCTACATGACCGCCGTTGAAAACCAATCCCAACTCAGCAGTTGTGTCGCCAACTCACTGGCTGGAGCCTACGAATATCTGGCAAAACGGGCAAATGGCAGTGCGGGTGATGTTAGCCGCCTGTTTATTTACTACAACGCCCGTGCCTACGAAAACAGCAAAGAAGATGCGGGCTGCATGATCGTCTCTGCCATTCAAGTGCTGCAAGAACATGGAGCCTGTAGCGAAGCAACTTGGGCATACGATGAAGCTCAAGTTAATGTTCAGCCTCACGATGCCGCCTACGAAGAAGCCCGCAAATTCTTAGTGCAAGAAGCTCAAGAAATTGACTGCGACCTAACCGCCATGAAAAATTGCCTCGCCGAAGGCTTTCCCTTCGCCTTGGGGCTGAAGCTTTTCCATTCCTTCGACAAAGCCCAAAAGCGCGGCATTGTCCCGGTTCCAGACCCTTCTGAACAAGGTCGGGCAGAACACGGCTGGCACGCCATGCTGTGCGTCGGCTATTCCGACCAATCCCAAGCCTTTATCGTGCGCAATTCGTGGGGCGAAGACTGGGGCGACAACGGCTACTGTTATGTGCCCTACAGTTACATGACTAATCCTGAAGTCTGCCAAGAGCTATGGGCAGTCCGTGCGGTGAGCGATCTAGATTTTAGCCAAGGCGTATGGGTTGAAGATGATTTTGCCGTTGCAGATGCAATTTTTGACTTGTTTGGCGATGAACTGGAGACCGACACAGACGAATCAGTTTATACCTACGATTATGTCGAGTATGAGGATGAATCGAGTGAAGAATGCTCAGAAGAGACTGACCCCGTAGACGCTGACTACGAGGAGAGTGAAGAGGCTTCTGAAGAATACTCAGAGGAAGAATCTAGTGAGGAGTATGAAGAGGAAGAAATAGAAGATAGCAGCGAAGAAGAGGAAGAATTTAGTGAGGAAGAAAGCGAGGAGTGTGAAGAGGAAGAAATAGAGGACAGCAGCGGAGAAGAGGAGGAA
>JBGSWI010000133.1:0-4884 GCA_041752515.1 Leptolyngbyaceae cyanobacterium
TGCATCCCCTCAAAATCTCTCCTCGTCAAGCGCCAACCCCTCTACTTTAGAGGCACTACGGTCGATTGTGCTATTCCCCTAGAACAACGACTCAGTACTGCTTAATGCCCACATGCGAGAAAATCTGTCAGTCAGTCAGCCCTCTATACTCAGGTTCAAGACGACCTCAAATTTGAACGACGCTCGAAAGCGGGCATCAAAGGCTGGGAAACCCGCCGCAAGCGAGAAAATGAACGCTTAAAGCAAGAAATCGGCGAAATGAGCCTGATGCTCCGCGACTCGATGAACCGCGAAGAAGGGGCATTGACCAATTTGGACGCGATCGCGACCCGCATGGATCGCATTCAGTCACTCATCAATTCGGTTGACGAAGAACCCGCCGATAATCCACTAGGATTACTGCAAAAATTCAAACGCATCTGGCAGACCGTCAAAGATATTCTTGCAGAGTAGAGCAGCACCATGAGCAATGATTCAGATACTATCCGCCCCACCGTTGTCACCTCGGCTTTGGGCGATCGTATTCGCAATCTCACCAGCCAACTCCGGCAAGAACGCGATGTGCAGATTAAAGCCACCTCTCGCATTCTGGGGGCTGCTGCCCAAATTGCTGTCAATCACGATCGCCTGATCGACCAGGTGGTTGAGATGGTTGAGGACGACTTGGATCAGCAAACTCAACTGCAACCGTCTTCAACCCACACGGGCGAACAACTCAAGCAACAGTTCAAATCACTCAAAGCCGCCAAAGCCCACTTCAATCTCAAAGCCAATAGCTGGGATGCTCTTGCCGCCAAACTAAAGGAAGCCCCTATAAACTCCTCCCCAAAAGCTGCCAACGCTAAAGATTCTGTGGTTCAACGACTAGCGGCGATCGAGCAAGAAATTCAACTCCTTCGAGGCGACATGAATCAGGTTCTAAACCTGCTGACTCTACTTGTAGAACAGCGATCGTAAGAGATTATTCTCAACCAACTACAGCAATAGAGGAAAGAGAACTCAAGCTGAAAAGAAGCCCATCAGCGCCTTCGTTGCCTCATCTCGATCGATGTCCAGGTAACGGGCTAAGTTGCCAATATCCTGATGCCCCGAAATTTGTTGCAAGGTTCTAAGCGAGTGCCCCGCCCGATAGAGATGCGTCAGCAGCGATCGGCGGAAACTGTGGGTGCTCACGCCCCTAAATCCCAAGTAATCACAAGCACTTCTCAGCGCCAAATCAACTGCCTGCGTCGTGACGTGTCCCTTAAACTTGCCAGGAAAGAGATAGCCACTGGCGGGCAGAGTAGGGGTTGTCAAGGCTTTTGCCAATGGAGGCGCGATCGCGATCGTGCGAGTTACATCCGTTTTGGTATTCTTTGCTCGAAACACAATTTCACCATTCACCACATCTTCCACCCGTAACGCGCATACCTCACCCAGCCGTGAGGCAGTGTAGTAACAAATTTGAGTGATTAGCCTGTGCGGTTGCTCCAACTCACTCCACAATTCGTCTAGCTGTTCGGGACTCAAAACTGCTGCTTGACCATTACGGTTAACTTTTGGCATTGCTCAATTAACTAACCTCGTTTTTTAATAAATGTGCAATTCTGCACATTTATCGGTTTAGGAGTGGCTTAACCAATTAGCGTTTAATCCTTACTTGGTATTCCAACAGAATACCAAGTAGAAAAGCCAAACTTAACAGCGCATTCATGACCTCGAAAAGGATAGT
This sequence comes from Leptolyngbyaceae cyanobacterium, assembly GCA_041752515.1. Classification (GTDB taxonomy): domain Bacteria; phylum Cyanobacteriota; class Cyanobacteriia; order Leptolyngbyales; family Leptolyngbyaceae; genus ULC077BIN1. Next base: position 1,712 of record JBGSWI010000133.1, read on the forward strand.
TAAGCAGAGCTTATCAGTCACTTCATCTCGTCAACGGCTGAAACCCCTATATTTACGTTGATTGATAAGTTTTTCAAATTTGTTGTCTTTGCAAACAGCGTTTGCAAAGATTTGTTGAGACAGTTTGAAATTGTTGCAGCAAAATTGTTCGCAAGCGTTTCAATCGCTGGCAAAATGGCAAAATTGATGGTGATACACGAACGCCGCATGATTAGGGCTAGGGCATAAAGTTATGAGGCTGGTTGGATGATCATTGTTGTCCTAAGTTTTAAGGGTGGCGTGGCTAAAACGATTACAGCCATTCACGTTGCTGAGTCATTAAGTAAGCATCGAGGACGAAAAGTAGTGCTAGGCGATGGCGACGCAATCCGCACTGCCTTAAATTGGTATAAGCGGGGTCTTGCCGCTAATCACAACGTTGGCTTCACTGTTTTCGATGGTGATGAGCAACCGCCCGATGGTTTTACCGACCTGGTGATCGACACGCCAGGAAACCCTAATGAAGACGAACTGACTCAGCTTGCCAATGCCGCAGACTTTGTGATTATTCCCACATCCTGTTCCCCCGCCGCGATCGAAGCAACGATTCAAACGTTGACCCAGTTCAACGAACTCACCCCTGATCGCTATCGCGTACTATTGTCATTAGTACCGCCCCGTCCCTCTCGTAGAGGCGAACGAGTACAGCAAGCCTTAGTGCAAGAGAGCATCCCCATTTTCACTCAAGCAATTCAGCGCCGTGATTGCTATCTAGATGCAGAATTGTCAGGCTGCACCGTTTCCATGCTGTCTGGTAAAGCGGCGGCTGGGGCTGCTGCGGAATGGGAAGCGGTTGGTGCTGAACTGTGGAAGCTTACAAAATCATTCAGGTAACCATGAGTCTTAACGACCTGATCAAAACTGCCCAGACTAATACCAAGCGCGTTGTTGTTACGTCTGGCAATAACGCCTTGATGCCCTTAGAGGCAATCAAACCGCGAGGCGCTGATACCCGTCCCCTTAATTCGACTCACGTTGAAGCTTTAGCCGAGTCAATTGCAGCGTTAGGACTGATCGAACCAATAGCAGTGGATAAGCAAGGTCGGTTGCTGGCAGGTGGACATCGGTTAGCCGCAATTTTTCAACTGAAGGAGATTGACTTAGAGACCTTCAATCAACATTTTGCCGCTGGAGTCCCTGTGCGAGTCATGGAGTTCGACGCACAAACGGAACCATCTCGCGCTTTAGAAGTTGAGATCGCAGAAAATGAACAGCGACGCGACTATACTCCTGCTGAAGTCAGAGCGATCGCAGATCGGTTGAGGCAAGCTGGGTACAAAGATGGAAAAGGCAGACCCAAGGCAGGTGAAAAAGCACTGGCTCCCGCTCTCCAAACAATTATTGGTAAAAGTCGCCGAACGGTGATGAGTTATCTGGCAGGAGAAGAGCCACCGAAAAATGTGCAGAACTGCACATTTATTAAAAAGGCACTGAAGGAGTTGGAGCTATGGGAGGTGGCTGCTCCGGATTCACCGGAGGCACAAACGCTCATTGAACAACTGCCAAAATTCAAACAACTGTTGCGTAACGCGATCAATGAATCAATTAAATCTGATTAACGCATAACCCTCTTGAATCACTTTTGGAAAAGCAAATTTAATCAAAAATGCTGAAGCTTCTATACGGCTTGAGTCTTAGCATACGCAGCTTATTTCCGATATTTCAAAGTGCTCGCTAACGGAGTATATATGCTAGACACCCGGCGATGAAGGGATTTGGGCATTTAGAATTGATTTTACTTTCCCTAGAGTGACACATGAGGGATAAAGGCATATTTTTCGTTCATCCAGATAACACGTCAGCGACTCAAACTCACCTCAACCACTCCTGTTTCGGAAAATACGGCAGTGGGTTAGCAGAATTAGCCTTTGCATCACTATTGTCTGTAAATCAGAATGCTGAATCAAAATTCATGGACGTGCCCTTTTTTGAGACTTTGATTGTGAAACAGTTTTTGAGACACCCCAAGTCCGATTCTGCCGTTCGTGGGCGATCGCCCATCTGACTGTCTCTTTTGAGGTCGTTTAATTTACAGATAATGGTTCTCTTGAGCGGCTGCAAACAACCCTCGCAATGCACCGAGATCTTTTGTCAGTCCGCTCCGAGCGAATGTTAGGCTGCACCAAGACTGCTACCGCCATCGACAAATAAGGTTTGTCCGGTGACATCCGAAGCATCTTCTGAGGCAAAGAAGGCGATCGCGGCGGCAATTTCATCAGGTTTGGTAAAGCGTTGCATTGGTACTTTTTGAAGAAAGTGTTGTTCTGATTCACTACCGATTGCGCTATTGGCTCGAAACAGTTCTGTTTCAGTGGGTCCCGGCGCGATCGCTTCACGGTAATTCCAGTGGTTGCCAACTCACTTGCCCATGTGCGCGCCATGCTGATAAGTCCTGCTTTTGCAGCTCCATAACTGGTTCGGAACGGCAACCCCAGAACGACTAAACTAGAGACATTGATAATGCGTCCATAGTGACGCGACCTCATGGCAGATAAAACGGCTTGGGTGAGTTGAATTGCAGGACGAAGATTTAAGTCCAGAATCGATGCGAACTGGTCAAGCCTCACCTCTTCCAATGTTTCAGATTGACTCATATCAACGTTATTGATGAGATGGCTCACAGCATAGCGTTGGGCAATATCGTCTATGACCTCAGCAGTGGCATCAGCATCCGCCAAATCCACTTCTATAAACTCGCCCGGGAAGGGTTGCTCTGGTTTGCGTCGAGACAGACCGATGACACGATGCCCCATAGCATTAAGGCGATTGGCTGTTGCGAATCCAATTCCTTTTGAGGCTCCTGTGATGACAGCCGTATAGCCTTGAGAAAACATCGTTGTTCTCCTATCGGGATAGAGGTTTACTGGACGGCGAGCACCACGCCGACAATGAGTAAGAGTGTCCCCAATCCTTTTTTAGCGTGATTGGGTCTTGAGGAGATGCTAGCAGACCGAAATGGCTCACCATGAGCGCCATGATGATTTGTCCTGCCACAGGTAGTGTTCTAGACCTGTGGACACCTCTAAACCAGCACGCCAAATTCATAGCGATTGATGAACAGTCCAATGACGACATCGTGTAACCAGATCGACTTAGAAAAGCAAATAGTTTTGCGAGCCAATCGCTTAATCCGA
>JBGSWI010000134.1:0-19157 GCA_041752515.1 Leptolyngbyaceae cyanobacterium
TACTTGTTTGGGGTCGCCTGAAGGCGATCGCTTACCAAACAGGCGCAACGGTTTATCAGATCAAGCATGGAATGCTCTCAGGTTACTTGATTGCCCAACTCAAGCATCCATCTGTTCAAATGACTCTTGCGTAAGTCCTGTCTCCATGAAATCGTCACTCTTTCATCGTCTCTGCTAAAAAACGCTCGGTGTAATACAGCGCGAGTTGATTGCTAATTCCACTGGGCAACGCATCAAAGGCGTGTTCTGCCCAAGGGATTTCGAGAAAGGTGGCAATATTGCCGGATGCCTGTAATTGCTCGGAGAGATAGCGCCCAAATTTGGCTTGAACAATGTGATCGCGCCCGCCGTAAACCAGCAGCGTAGGCGGCAGATTGGAGCGCACAAAATTAATCGGGGAAGCAGCTTGGTAGAGGTCTGGAAACTGGTTAGGAGTTCCACCCAAAAATGCCTTTAACGTTTTCTTAGAATCGATTGGGTCGGGATTGGGTGGATCGGAGTAGCCTTTGGCTAAATCTACAGGACCATAGTAGTTGACCACAGCGCGAAAAGGTGGCGTGATAGGCGGTTTAAGGGGAACGTTAGCAGGATACGCTGCCAGCATTGCCAGATGCGCCCCCGCCGATCGCCCCATGATTGCCATGCGATTCAGATCAATTTCATATTTAGCGGCATTTTGGCGAATAAACTCCAACGCCGATCGCACGTCTTCTATCTGAGCGGGAAACGGATATTGAGGCGCAAATCGATAGGCGATCGCCACCACGGTATAGCCTAATCCTGCAAGATAGCGGTTTACCGTAGCATTATCGGTTGGGCGACCCCGTTGCCATGCGCCGCCGTAGATCATCACCACTGTAGGATGTTGACCCAGTTGAACTGGACGGTAGAGATCAAGTTTTAAGGGCACGCCATCGGGGGCGGCAAATTGAATGTCGGCATCATAGCGCACCGGAGAAACTGGCAGTCCAGCCAAAAAGGTTTGCCATGAAAAAGGCTGAGATCGCCCATTGGCAAGTTGGATCGTCTCCGACTGAACACCCAGCGATCGCTCTATCTCTGCGGCAAATTGTTGATGTGTGGCAGGCAATTGCAGCAGCGGTAACCCACTGAGTAACACTGCCGCCACACTCATGCTTAAAATTCCTAGAAATAGCCCTTTGTGTTGATGTCGCCAGATGAATAGTGTCAATAGCGCGATCGCCCCATTGCCCAACAGCAACCCTGGGCTGAGTTCTGGCGCACCTACCGATAAGGGATAGAAGGTAAAAGTAGGTGCGGTCGTGATAATCCAAATGCTTAAAAATAGCCCGGTAATACTAGAAAATAAAAGCAGAAGTGGCAATACAACTCGAATCACTATGATTAATTCTTTGAAGAAAGGGTTGAAATGCATCCAGCTATGGGGGCGTTGTGCGGCTTCAAGAACCGGGCACTGGGAGCCGTTAAGCTCCGTCCTTTGCTCGCTGGCGTAAAATGAACTCAGCGATCGCCAAATCCATCATCGTCGTCACCTTCAAGTTAGTGTCCTCACCGGGCACAATTTTGACTGGAAAGCCGCACTGCTCATACAGCATGGCATCATCAGTCACCTGCCAACCTTTTTCTACCCCCTCTTGGTGACAGCGGGTTAACACTTCAACCTGAAAGCCTTGGGGCGTTTGTGCTGCCCACAGGTTGCGGCGATCAGGGGTGCCCGTAATAATTTGCTGGGTCGGCTCCACAATTTTGATGGTGTCTTTTACAGGAACCGCCGCAATTAAGCCAGCACAAGTGAGTAAGTCTTCGGCACAGCGATCGAACAGATTCGGCGTGACCAAACAGCGCGCACCATCGTGAATTAGCACTCGCTCAGCCACCGCAGGCAACCCTTTCAACCCACAAAAAACGGATTCTTGCCGGGTGGTGCCGCCGGGGATCAGATGCACCATTTTGCTCATGCCGATCCCGGTGATAATGTCTTTAAAGTCAGGAAAATCATCGGGTTGCCCCACCACCCCAATCCACCGAATTGAGCGAGAAGCTTTGGCTGCAAGCAGCGTCCAAGCAATCAGTGACTTACCGAAAACGGGCAGCAGGAGTTTATTGCGATCGCCCCCCATCCGGCGACCCGATCCTGCGGCTGGAACAAGCAGGTACATATGGCACCTCCGCGAGACAAATTCTTTCTATTATCGCCAATCCGTCCAGTTTGCAGCAGAGGGGCGACAAAGTCGCGTCAAACTAAAAGACAACTCTAGAGAATAAATGGTTTATTCTTTAGCGGTTACCTTCTAAAATAAAAGCGAATTTAGCGTAAAGAAATATTATGCGAATCTTAGCCCTAGTTCCCGGTGGAATCGGCGATCAAATCCTATTTTTTCCCACCTTGGATGACCTAAAGCAGAACTATCCTAAAGCAGAAATTGATGTAGTGGTTGAACCACGAGCCGCTTCTGCCTACCGGGTTAGCAAGTCTATCCATTCGGTGATCCCATTTGACTTTAAAGGGCGAAATAGCTTGGCAGACTATGGAAATTTGTTAGGCACTCTGCGCGATCGCGAATACAAAATTGCGATCGCGCTAGGGCAAAAATGGACCGTAAGCTTCTTGCTTTGGTTCACCGGCATTCCCACCCGTGTGGGATATTCTGGCGGCGGCAATCGGTTTTTGACGAACCCAGTGCCGCTCAACAAAAATCAATACGCTGCTGCCATGTATCACGACCTGCTCAGAGGTTTGAGCATGACTACGCCTTGTCCTGATTTGGCGGTGAATGTGCCAGCCAGCGATTTAGATTGGGCAGATGCAGAACGCCAGCGGTTAGGCATTGGCAACGGGGGCTATGTGTTAATTCACGGCGGCTCTAGTCAACTCGCCAAAGAAAAGGGCATTGATAAGATTTATCCTGTCGAAAACTGGCAGGGCATTATCCAGGAGTTTGTCCGGCGACAGCCCGATTTGCCAATCGTTGTGGTGCAAGGTCCAGATGATGAGGAGTTTGTCAAAACGTTGGTTAGGGCAAATCTCAGCCTGAAAGTCACGACACCGGGCGACATTGGCAAACTCACGGCGATGATTGCAGGGGCTAGCCTGATGCTCTGCACCGACAGTGCCCCAATGCACTTAGCCGTTGCGGTGAAGACTTATACGATGGCAGTGTTTGGACCGACGGAGCCAAAATTTTTGTTGCCCCAAAACGATCGCTTTATGGGCATCAAATCGCTCAGCGGCAAAATGTCGGATATTGACCCTACCACTGTGCTAGAAAAAATCTGGGCAGGGCAGACCGCTTAAAAAGCGATCGCGTTGCAACGGTTTACCGCAATTAAAGAAAGCGCGATCGCCCGTATCCTAACTTGGAGAATTATTTCTTCAAACGGCATTCATCTGATTTTTCAGGTTCAGTTTTTGGGCTTAATGAATTGCTCTTAGGCTGGAAGCGGGCGCGTTATTTCGACTGTCACCTGCCCGCTAAAGTTGGGGATGGGCGGGGTCAGTTTGGTCAGCGCGATGGTGACTTGATGGATGGGGAGGGTAGCCTTATTTTTCAATATGGCATCAGCGATCGCGGTTGCCAGTTTTTCTAACAGAGAAAATTTGGACGTTTGAATCAAGTGCTGCACTATTTCAACCACTGAGCAGTAGTTGAGAGTGTCTTCTAAGCGATCGCTTTGCCCTGCGGTTTTCAAATCGAGCATCAGCGTTACATCCACCTCAAACCACTGCCCTAGAACCTGTTCTTCTGGCAGCGCACCAATATAGCCATAGCCACGAATCCCGGTGAGCCGAATAATATCCATAAATAAGATTATAAACTGTACGATTAGGCTTGACAAAAGGTAGGAGCAAATGCGATTGTAGTGATCGTCTGATTATGCGGGTGTGGCTCAGTGGTAGAGCGCAACCTTGCCAAGGTTGATGTCACGAGTTCGAATCTCGTCACCCGCTTTTAACTGCATAAATCTTTAGGCTTCGATCTTTAGACTTCAGCTTCTTAGACTTCAAAGCTAGAGTGGTAAGATTTCAATAGTTAGTAACTATTGCGTTTACCAGTAATTTAAAGCAAAGCCAACGTGGATTTGCAGATGTGGATTTGCCACTGTAAATACTTGATCGTAAAATCAGCCCTTAATTGAGCGGATGACTACCTATTTTATTAGCTAAAAAAAACTAGCAGTTTTAGTCTTGGTCTGCCTGTGCAACCACAAAAATCTCAGAAGATTGATTTAAACCAAGAGTATCCTTGTCCTTGTCGTCGTAAAGGACAATTGGCTCCGATCGCGTTGACTGAAGCTTTTGGATGTAATCGCTGTCAGCAAATTTTTGTGGTTGATGAAACTGGGCAAGTGTTGGAACATTTAGCCAGCAACTATCCTTACAAAAAGGCATGGCGATGGAATGGGCATCAGTGGAATGCTGCCAATCCTAATTTTAGAGATAACTACTTGCCAATCGCCCTAGGCATTGTTTTCATCATGCTAGTAGTTTGGCTACCCCTGGCACTCAATGCCAAGCCGCCCTCGCATAATGCGGTTCTGGTGATTGGCATTATGCTGCTGGCGCTTCTTCCAGCCTTAATGGTCTTACTGGCATATAGACGGTAACCCAATGACGACGGATTTTCTTGGTCTCACTCCTGATCCGATCGCGGCTGTTCAAGCGGCACATCGGGCTTCAATTCATCTATCCACCACCAGAGGAGTGCTGCGGAGTCAAGCGGTGTATGCCATGGCAGAAGCCCTCAACCAGGCGCAAAATGACATTCTGGAAGCGAATACTTTAGATTTGGAAGCCAGCCGAGAAATGGCGGTGCCCGACTTAATTTTAGAATGGCTGAAATTGACCCCTGAACGCCTGCAAACGGCTGTTCAACTGCTTAAGCGTCTAAGTGAGCTACCCGACCCGATTGGGCGGGTTATGGATGCGGCATATCAAATCGATCACTGCCAAATTTATTCGCAACTCATGCCCTTGGGGGTGATTGCCATGATTTACGAGGCGTTTCCAGAGTTGGCGGCAGTGGCGGCAGGGTTGTGCATCAAAACAGGCAACAGTTTGGTGTTGAAGGGAAGCGCGGAGGCTAGCCATTCTAACGCCGCGATCGCCCAAGCGCTGTGGTCGGCGATTGAGCAAGTAGGCTTGCCCGAAGGGTGTCTTCAAGCCATAGCATCCGATCACAGCGCCCTCGTCCGAGATTTAATCGTTCAAGACCAATATCTAAATCTGATTATTCCCTACGGTCGCCCTAGTCTAGTGCAGCAAATTGTGCGACAGGCAACGGCTCCCGTTTTGAAGTCTGCCATGGGCAACTGTTGCTTATATTGGTCGCCTTCCGGTAGTTTAGAAGCCGTTCGCTGGATGATTTTGGACAGTCACCAAAGTGAACCTGACCCCGTGAATGCGATCGAAAAAGTGTTGATTCACCCCAGCCAAAATCCCGCTTCGCTCCTGATGCTGTGGGATAGTCTGCGGGAGAAGGGGTTTGAGTTACGGGGAGATGCGTCCTTATCAGCCGAGTTTCCTAATTTGCGCTTGGCAGAGGATAGTGAATGGCGGCAGGCATACCTGGCGAAGGTGATTGCTTTTAAGCTCGTTGCCAATTTGGATGACGCGATCGCCTGGATCAACCTAAACAGCAGCGGACACGCCGATTGTTTGGTCACCGAATCCTATCCGGAGAGTCGTCAATTTGCTCTGGGCATTAACAGTGCCTCCACCTACATCAATGCTTCTCCCCGCTTTTCTCGCAATCCTAAGCGAGGAGATTCCATTTTTCTAGGGATGTCCAACCAAAAAGGACACCGCCGGGGTCCTATTAGCCTAGAGACACTCACGACGGTGAAGCATATTATTCAAGGGACAGGGCAATTTTGAAGCCTTAGCTTAATCTTTGTTTGCCAATTTAACCTTGCTTGCCAAGCCAATCGCCTGCAAAAACTGAATGGTCATCCAGGTCATATCAATTTCCCACCACTGTAAGCCATGACGAGCCGAGTGTTGATAGGCGTGATGGTTATTGTGCCAGCCTTCGCCGTAAGTGAGCAGCGCCACCCACCAGCAATTGCGGGAGTTGTCATTAGATTCATGGCTTTGATACCCAAACATATGAGTCGCGCTGTTTACCAACCAAGTGCAGTGGAAAACCGCAACCAAGCGAACAAAAACGCCCCAAACTACAAACGACCAGCCACCGATCGCATATAGCAACACTCCCAGCGCAATCTGAAGCGGGATGAAGTATTTGTTAAAAAACTGATAAACCGGATCGTCGTTGATATCTTTAGTAAAACGAGGCACTTGGTCACGCATCGGAATATCAAACAGCATCCAGCCCATGTGACTCCACCAAAAGCCGCGCTTTGAATCATGAGGATCTTGATCCTGATCTGAATGAAGATGGTGAAAACGATGCATTCCCACCCACTCAGTTACGCCGCCCTGGCAAGATAAGGTGCCACACAACACCAAGAAATATTCAACCCATTTCGGCGTTTGAAAGCTGCGATGAGTGATGAGGCGATGAAATCCTAAGGTAATTCCTAAACCGCCAGTGACCCAGTGCAGGAAAACCGCGATTCCTACGGCTGCCCAGCTAAAGTTGCTTGGTAGTAAGGCAAAGAGCGCACCACCATGCACAATCACCATGAATAAAACTACTGGCAAATCTAATTTAAGTGGTTTGTTTGAAGTTGCAACAGTCATGCATTCATCCCATTGAGAAGTACAATGCCAAATTGGCGCAAAACTAGACGATTGTTTTAGATCTTGCCGCGAAGATGGGTAGATTAGCTACCGCAGCACTAGGCGTTGAGAACTATTTTGAGGAAGTAATCAGAAAATGAACAGCCAAACTCTCTTAAAAGAAGCAGAACAAGCACTATCCCTGATTTTTTCTGGTATTGACATACAGGTCAAGAAAAACCTGAAACATATGCTCACAGCCTTTCGCAGGCATAGAGTTGGCACCCACCACTTTTCGGGGGTGACAGGATATGGTCATAGCGATTTAGGCAGGGAAGTATTGGATCGGGTGTTTGCTCAAGTCTTAGGGGCAGAGGCGGCGGCAGTGCGGGTTCAATTTGTGTCTGGAACTCACGCGATCGCCTGTGCGCTGTATGGCGTTCTTCGTCCAGGAGACGAAATGCTTGCCGTGGCGGGTGCCCCTTATGACACATTGGAAGAAGTGATTGGTCTACGGGGTCATCAGCAGGGTTCCTTAGCAGAGTTTGGGATTCATTATCGTCAGCTAGATCTTACAGCAATCGGTGAGATTGACTGGCAAGCATTAGCCCATGCTATCAAATCAGAGACGCGACTGGTATTGATTCAGCGATCGTGTGGATATTCTTGGCGGTCAAGTTTGGCGATCGCGGATATTGAAAAAATTGTTCAAATCGTCAAGCAGCAGAACCCAAACACAATTTGCTTTGTGGATAACTGCTATGGCGAGTTTGTGGAGCCATGCGAACCGACGACTGTGGGTGCAGATTTGATGGCAGGATCACTGATTAAAAATCCAGGTGGCACGATTGTCACCGCAGGCGGCTATGTTGCCGGACGAGCAGATCTAGTAGAAATGGCAACGTGCCGATTGACGGCTCCTGGAATTGGCAGTTCAGGCGGTGCCACCTTCGACCAAAATCGGCTGTTGTTTCAAGGGCTTTTTCTTGCCCCGCAAATGGTAGGAGAGGCAATGAAGGGCAATCATTTAACTGCTTATGTATTTAATCAATTGGGGTATCCAGTCAACCCGCTACCCATGGCTCCTCGCCGAGATGTGATTCAAGCGGTGCAGTTGGGTTCACAGGAAAAGCTCATTGCTTTCTGTCGTGCTGTTCAGCAGCATTCACCAATTGGGTCCTATCTCGACCCAGTGCCCGCAGCCATGCCGGGTTACGAGAGTGAATTAGTCATGGCAGGCGGCACGTTTATTGATGGCAGCACCTCCGAGCTTTCAGCCGATGGTCCTTTGCGAGAACCCTACACCGCTTTTTGCCAGGGAGGAACTCACTGGACTCATGTTGCGATCGCTTTAGAAGCTGCCATTGACGCGATCGCGGCTATCTAGTCACCCCTAGCCTTCAGACCTCACAGCTTCAGATGCTTTCGTCTCCTCAGCAGACGCTTCCACAGAAGCGCCCCCCAGTTCTGGAACCTCAGCAACCGGTTCAGATGCAATTTCAGCAGGCTCCGTCGTCACCTCAACTACAGGTTTCACCTTAACGATGGGCTTTGCCACAGGCTTTGCCGCATTAATCACAGGCTTCGCTACATTAATCACGGGTTTCGCCGGAATTGAAGCGATCGCTACGGGGGGAACCACGGGTTCTGGAGCTAATTCAACCGATTGAGATCCCACTTCAGCAGGGTCTTTTTCAACAGGGTCTTTTTCAACAGGTTCACCTGTTTCACCAACCAGAGGCGCTGGCGGAGTTGAAGTGATTTCTGCCACAGGCTGAACCTCATCCGGAGCCAATTCAACCGATAGAGACGCAGTGACTTCAGCAGTTTCATCGGGTGCAACTGCTGGCTTAATCACCGCCGATTCAGTCTTTTCAGCGGCTTCCGCCTCAGCCTGCGCGGCGGCTTCTAGGGCTTCTGCCTCAGCTTTTGCTGCTTGCTCAGCCGCAATTTTCTCAGCGGCTTCTGCTTCCGCTTTTGCCGCTGCTTCTGCTTCCGCTTTTGCCGCTGCTTCCGCTTCCGCCTTTGCCGCTGCTTCAATAGCGGCAGCTTCTTCCGCTTCAATCTCAGCTTTAGACTTGACCCTAGGCGGTTTTGGTCCTCTCATCAAAGCCACATTTGCAGGAGGCTTAAACTCCTCTCGGCGATCGCCACCCTTGCCTTTGCGATCGCGGTCTCTGTCGCGACCTGACCGATCTTCATCCGAACGGTCTTTGTCACGACTCGGACGACCTACACTGGGACGGTCTTCGCTCGGACGATCTCCAGTCGGACGATCTTCACTGCGAACCGGACGTGGACGATCTTCCCGCTGTACAGACGGCTGCACCGGTGAATGATCTCCTTCTGAAGCAGCTTTTTCCAAGCGCTCAGATTTTTTGATTGGACGTTCTACCATTATTAAATTCTGTTAATGCATCTGTATCCTACCGTGATCAGTGAGCGAATAGCACACCGATCACCCCTGTTCCAAACGGCGCTGCCATTCAGCATCAATCTTGTCCGTCTGTTCAACTTCTTGCTCAATTAAATCTTGTTCGGTGGTGTATGCCAAGTTGTCTGTGCCAATGATAGTCTCAGCCGCAAACTGCTGAGCATAAAGCATTTTTTGCTGCAAATCCTGATCCGCTTCATTCAGAAAAACTGCTCGGTTTTGCCGCGATTGATTCCGACTTTCTACTTTGCGATTGCGCCACTGAATCCAAAAATAGCGCAAGAGCGGAATGGTCAAAAACGCTGATCCATAGCCCAATAAAACCCAGAAAATCGCCTGCACGAAAGCAACTAAACCGCCCATCTGAGCCGCTACAACGCCGCCTGCCAAAAGATTTCCTAGCGCTAGAGCACCGATTAAATTCAGCCCGCCCAGCCCGATCGCTAGCGCAATTTGTCCACTACTCGCCTGACTAAATCGCCAAGGCAACTCTCTCAGGTACGCCGCGATCGGTTGTAAACGCTGCTCAATCGCGCTCGTTTGGAGTTCAGGAAAATGGTAAACCAAGCCTCCTTCTGGGCTAACTTCGGGTCGCCCGTTAAAGCGGGTTAGCACGGGCAGCATATATTCTTCATACTCACGAGCATAGCCCTGACCCACCTCATCTAAGTAGGGTGCCAACTGTTCTGCAACCACTGCGCCCTTTTGGTTGCGAATTGCCGTTGCGATCGCTTTCCAGCGCCGATCTTCCAAATCCGCATTTGGGTTGCCATCGCCAAACAAAAACGAAAATATTGCCTCTAAAAAGTTAAGCGAAGACTTTTCGCCATTCGACTCAGGGCGATGACCAACACGACGGCTAGAGTAGTCAGGGTAAAAGATCCACCAAATATCAGGACCAAACCCAACAGAAGGCATTCTAATTCCGCTATCAGAATCGTTATCACTGTTCGTTGCTGCACTCAGCGACAGGGTAATCAACAAAATTGTCAGAAAGACCAGCACAATCGAGGCAATCAGCAAAACACCAAAGGAAATCCGAATCAAGTAGAAAAGAATCCGCCAAATCTTCCCCCACCATTCCTGAAGCTGAAGTCGGAAAAATTTATTGCGCAAAATCGAGCGAAATTCTTCGGGAAAGAGGTAGACCACATCGCCAGATTCAGCGACTTGAAGGTGACCGCTTACCTGCGATGCTAGCGCCAATAAACCTTGCTCTGCCACGGCGACCTCCAACCCAGCCTGAGCCGCCACATCACCCACGGTGACACGGTACTCCAATTTTTCTACAGCTTGCATAATATCTGGGTTGGGAGTCATGGGCATCTTTCCACTGCTTTGCTTGAGACAATGATCTAACTGTGATCTACAGTATAGAAAGTCTCCATATTGCTTGGCAGGGTAGAAAACCGTCTTAGCGATACAGCAACTAGAGTCTAGACCGGGGAGAAGCGACACTTGCCTTTCAATTTCTTAGCCCCGACTCCCAGCGATCGCAACCTGACACCCTTCTTAATGCTTTCTGTCTATTCGCTGCCCCAAGAGGACGTTAAACTAGAAAGCGTTTCGCGATCGCACATCGCACTCGTTTAAAAAATCAGCTAAATCAGCCGACCCTACTTTCTTTTTCTATATGCCTAGAACCCAACGTAACGACAACTTCATCGACAAAAGTTTTACGGTCATGGCAGACCTAATCCTGAAGCTGCTGCCTGCAACTAGAAAGGAAAAGATAGCGTTTGCCTACTACCGAGATGGTATGTCAGCCCAAGCCGATGGCGAATATGCTGAAGCCCTTGATAACTATCACGAGGCTCTGAAATTAGAGGAAGACGACAACGATCGCAGCTATATTCTTTACAACATTGGGCTGATTCATGCGAGTAATGGCGAACATGATCGAGCGCTCGATTATTATTTTCAATCGATTGAGATCAATCCTCGAATGCCCCAAACTCTGAATAACGTTGCCGTGATCTTTCACTACAAAGGCGAACGTGCTGAAGAGGAAGGGAAAGAAGAAGAAGCAGAAGCATGGTTTGATCAAGCAGCCGACTATTGGAAACGCGCCATTCGTAACGCTCCAAACAACTACATTGAAGCCCAAAACTGGATGAAGACTACCGGAAGATCACAAATTGACGTGTTCTTTTAAGGGTGCTAGATAAACTCAATTCAATATAGATATCGTCAATTGCTCGTACCCTAAATTCCTCTTCCCCAGGAGATAGACTTTAATGAAAGCATTCTCTTAGGGAGAAAGGGTAGGGATGAGGATATTTTGACTCAATTTCATCTCCCGTCCCCATCATTTTTCTTTAACCATGATCGATCGCGAACAAGTTCGGAAAGTGGCTCACCTAGCTCGATTAGAGCTATCCACTGCTGAAGAAGAAATGTTTACCACCCAGTTGAACGGCATTTTGGATTATTTTGAGCAGTTGAGTGAACTGGATGTAACCGACATTGAGCCAACTTTTCGGGCGATCGATGCCAGTAACATCACCCGGCAAGATGTGTTAGAACCCCACAGCGATCGCGAGGCTATTTTGGAGAGCGCCCCTGATCGCGATGGTGAATTCTTTAAAGTTCCTCAAATCATCGCGACTGATTAGAAAAGAACGGTTGAGAAAGTAGAGCGGGCTAGTTTTTTGACGACAAAATCCAACATCAGAAGATCGCCTAAATCTTTACAAACCTGAGCGATCGAACTCCCAGGAATTGAAAAAGACTCGCTAAGATCCAGAAACAATCGCTCGGTTCTTCCTATTGGAAGATGACTGTGGTGCGAAACTGCTCTAGCCTAACCCCTGATTAGATCTGGTAATGAGACTTTCACTGTACTGCCCTTCCTGCAAAAAACCGATCGCCGATTTGCATCGCAATACCACTCCGACTCAGGTAACCTGTTTATCTTGTAGTCAGCAATACGGAGTCGTGTATGGCAAACTATCTAAACGATCCTCAGCGACCGAAGCGTTACTTTACTTAACCTCCAAGCTTCCTAGCTTTTACAAACGGCATTACACATTACAAATCACAACTGCCGATCGCACCCTCAAATGTCTCCAGTTCTCTGTGCCGGGTAAGAGTGATGTGATTCCGGTCTATCGAGGAGATGTCGTGTCTGTGCTATACACGATGCAAGGCTATCTGATGAAGCGACTCGTTGCGATCGCCAATCACACCACTGGAAAAAGCTACGTCTTGCCCAATCCAGTTCCGGGAACGAACCAACACGTCATCACCTTAATCACCCTGGTGACTGGGTTAGTGCTGTTGTCTTTTCTGACGGGCGGCAATGTATTTTTCACCTCCATACTGAGCGCGATCGGGGTATTGGCATACATCAAGCTCACCCACAATGCCCAACTCAGTAGCCCCACGTTGAATGCGACTCAAGCCGAAGGGCTGCGCCTAATTGCAGACCAACGGCTGTTAGCGCAACAACGCAAACTGGAGCAGCGAGTGACCGAACTGACTCATGAGTGTCAATCTAATCAAGTATTGATTGAACAGATAACCGCGCTTAAGCAAAAGATGGCGCAGGTTGATCCCGCCAGCTACTCAGCCCGGATTTACCGCGCAACGACCGCTGTTGATATCTTGAACAAGCAGATTGCAAACAATCATCGGCTCGTGCGGGAATATCAACATATGCTGAAGATGATTGAAATAGAAATCGATACTTCTTGGATTGCTGACCAATTGCCAGATGCCGAGAACTTCACCCGACGCATTTTGGAACGGTTGGACGAATTGAAAGAAATTGAAGAACAAAACCAATCCTTAAAACTGCAACTCGCAGCCTATGAAGAAGTGAACCTGTTGGGGATTGAACACTATGGCAAGTGACGCTACGCGAACAAAACTCAAAACTCAAAACTCAAAACTCAACATTCATCATGCCTTGATTGCTTCCTGCCGCAGGGGCACTGTCACAGTAACGGTGGTTCCTTGATCGATACGGCTGGTGATGTGAATCTGACCCTGATGATTTTGGACGATCGCCTGAGCGATCGCCAATCCTAAGCCTGAGCCTTTCGCTGGGGCTTGGCTTCGGGCGGGATCAACGCGATAAAACCGATCAAATAACAGTGGCAACGCTTCGGGCGGAATGCCGATGCCGGTATCCATAATTTCCACTTGCAAGGAAGTATGATTGGGTCGCCCAATTCGCTGGAGTTCTAAATTGACTTTGCCTCCAGCGGGAGTATATTTCACGGCATTGCCAATCAGGTTGGTAAACAGTCGAAAAAGCTGATCGCGATCGCCTTGCACCATTGCCCCGCTTTTCTGCGGTGATTGGGTCGCGATCGCGTTAATCTGGCTATCCGATTCCGTTGAAACTGACCCTATGGAAGAAGTCGATATTCCAAGCTCTTTTATAGGCTCGATGGGTCGTAAGGCGATCGCGATCCCTTTCTCCGCTGCCCAGATCTGCTGTTCTTCAATGACTTCTTTTAAGACCAATTCAAGATCAATCAGTAGCCATTGTGCCTGCACGCTACCGCTATCTTGGCGTGCCAAAAATAGTAAATCATCGACTAATCGCCCCAATCGGCGGGTCAATCGTTCTACTACCCGCAAATGGTCTTGCTGCGTGGATATATCAGGTTCGGGATCGGCTAGAGCGACTTGCACATTGGTTTGAATCACAGCGATCGGGCTACGCAACTCATGAGAAGCATCGGCTGTAAATTGCTTGAGCCGTTGATAAGACTCGCGGATGGGCTGCATGGCTAGCTCTGATAAAAACCAGCCGATCGCACCCACCGCGCCCACCATTAGCCCCGTTCCCACCGCCAGATCAACAAAGAATTCGCGGCTAGGCTTGGTGACTTCAAACCAAGGATGGCTTACCCGCAAATAGCCCAGCACTTGCCGCCCTAGCTCTATTCGTTGAGTCACCTGCCGCAAAACGAGGGGTTCGGGGGCAGTTAAGCTTGCCAGCGCCTGTGGAGCGATTTCCGCAGGGAGTGCTGTGGAAGGCGCTAACGTTTTACGCATCGCGTCTGATGGCTTTTCTGGGGGGATTCTGACCGTTTCGCCATTCGGAGTAAAGCGCAACGGCACCTGGAGAGGCGCAAGAAGCGTTGACCAGAGCAACTCTCCCGTTGGGCTAAACCACTCGATATCAATGCGATCGGCATCGGTGGTCGCAGCATTATTGCGAAAGCTCGCTTCAATGTTGACCCGCAACAGCCCGCCTTCAGCATGGAAGTCGAACGGTTCAATCACGAGCGATCGCCGCACAACCTCCACCACATGATTCAGCGTGTCGTCAACGCGCTCAACTAGCGTACTGCGAACATAAAAAAACACGCCGCTAGCGAACAGCAGCAACAGCACAGCCGTTACAGCCGTATACCAAAGCGCCAAGCGCCGACGAGTCGTTTGAAACATACCCAAAACTCAAAGATTTATTGTTGCGCGTGTGACAGGCTCACTACAAACCTAACGCCCTCTCAAAAAAATGTGCGCAATTCCCAAAATTGTGTGTAACATCGCGAGTACAAGGAGGAATCAATTTTCGGGTTCAATCATGCTTCAAATTTAAGGAAATGCTTCAAATCTAAGGAACGCCTCTATAATTTCTTTTTGCAAGATTCAATTAGAAATTTTGCTAGTCATCGAAAAGCGATAGAAATAAGTCATTTTTTTAATTAAAGTGCTCATTTCAATCAAAGTTGAGTACCATACATTAGTTCTTGAATTCCCTGAGTTGCATTGGCAAATTGTGGATTTTTATCGTCCAAAACCTTTAGTTGAGCAGGCAGCAGTGTAGTGAAAGCCTTAAGTAATCTACTCTCCAAAAAGTCTAAGGGAATTGGGATCGAGCTTGCCCCAGACCGTGTTAACGTAGCGCAGCTACGGAGGCAGGGGCAAGCACTTAAGCTCGTCACTTTAGCATCGGCTCCAATCCCTGAAGGAATGTTCCAAGAGGGACAAATCATAGATTCCCCCGGAATGGCAGAGCTACTGCAAGCCTTGTTCACAGAGCATAAAATTAAGACAAAGCAAGTAACCACAGCCGTCATGGGTGGGCGCGACACGGTTACCCGAATTATTCCAGTGCCCGCAGAACTAGATGACAATGAACTGCGGGAAATGGTGTTAAACCAAGAGGCAGGGTTGTATTTACCTTTTCCGCGCGAAGAAGCAGACGTTGACTATCAAAAACTAGGTCTGTTTGTCGATGATGACGGGATCGAAAAGTTTCAGGTTTTGCTAGTAGCAACGCGCAAAGAAATTACAAACGCTTATATTAGTACCTTTGAAGCAGCCGGCTTGAAACTCAATGTTTTAGAAGTGGCAAGTTTTGCACTCATTCGCACGATTCGAGAGCAATTACGGCAATTTTCTTCTCAAGAAGCAGTGGCGATCGTGGACATTGAGTTTGAGAGTACAGAAATTTCGATCGCCCAAGACGGGGTGCCAAAATTTTCTCGAACCGTTCCCATTGGCACCTACCAAATTCAAAGCGCTCTTTCTCGCGCCATGAATCTGCCTCCCTCTCGCGCCACTGATTTGTTGCAGGGGATGACCATTCCCATCGTGCCATCCGATACCATCGGCAGTACGGGAAAAATGGGCGGCACCAACCCCGGTGCTGCTGCCATGCTACGAATCATTGGTGAATTGGCAGATGAGTTGCGGCGCTCAATTGATTTTTACTTAAATCAGGGTGAAAACTTGGAGGTAGCACAGCTTTTGCTAGCAGGTCCAGGAGCGGCGATCGGGCAATTGGACGAATTTTTTGCGGGTCGGCTTAGCCTACCCTGCACTCAGGTCGATCCAATTGCAGCATTAGATCTCGAAGTCAGCGAAGAAATTCCTCCCACTCAACGGGCAGGACTCAGTATTGTACTGGGCTTAGGATTGCGGGAGGTTTTGTAATATGTATGGTTTAGACATCAATTTTTTAAAGGATCGACCCGAATATCGCTCGGAGCCTGCTCAAAGCTCCCGACGGCGAGATTCGGGGACTCCCGAAAGTAAGCGACCTCTCTGGCTCGGTGCCGGAACCGGTCTAGCGCTGTTAGGGCTAGCTGCCGGAGGCTGGCTTTTTCTGCAATCTCAAAATGAGCAGCTTGTTCAACGGCAAGCAGAATTAGACGCTCAGATTAGCGCCATTAAAGCAGAGCAAGCAAAATTAGCCTCGGTCAAAGCTCAGACGACCCAAGCAAAAGAAGATACCGCTGCATTTGCGAGCGTATTCAACACCATTAAGCCTTGGTCGGCAACGTTTGGGGATATTAGCGCTCGAACCCCGCCCAAAGTTCGCATTCTTGAGATTAAAGAATTAACCTCGCAAGAAATTGCTGCCTTGCCTAAGCCTAGCCCGGTTACTCCCAGCGCTCCAGCCAGCCCTGCTTCTGCCACGGCAGCCCCGGCGCAGCCTCCCAGTGGTGTGATTCAAATTATGGGTACGGCAACCAGTTTTAATGATGTCAATGATTTTTTGATCATCCTGCAAAGGTCTAAATTTGTTAAACCGGACACCACTCGAATTTTGAGTGCAACGCTCGGCGAACCAAAACTCCCCCAAGCAATTCAAGTGGGTGGATCGAGCGCAGCGGCAGACAGAGACAAGGTTAAGCTGCCGGGCGAGGTCGCTTTTGTCATTCAAACGGAGCTAACCGATGTGCCTGCTTCTGAACTATTGCAAGAGCTAGAAAGTAAAAAAGCAACTGGGTTAGTGACCCGAATTGAAACGTTACGCCAGAAGGGGGTTGTGAAGCCATGAGCGCAGGGGGAGACTTTATTCCTGGTGATCAACCGTTTGATGCAGAACCCGACTATCCGACGGTTTTTGGGATTCGCCTTACTCCAATGGTGAGTGGCATTGCGATCGCGCTGTTAGGTTTAATCGGTGCCGGAGCCTTGCTGTTCTATTTGGGCTTGCCCGAATGGGAGCGCTATCAGCAGTTGGATGCCAAAGTGAAACAAACCGAAAATGATATTCAGCAGCAGCAGGCTATTGTGCAACAAATAGACGCTGCTAAGAAAGAGTTGGAGAACGCTAGGCGGCAAAGAGATGACGTACTCACTTTATTTGCGAGCGAAGCCTCACTAGATACGCTTTTGCTAGATCTCAATCGTCAAATTGATGCTCGTAATGTGGATTTAGGGAAGCGGCGATCGCAAAAATTGGCGCTTTGCCCGCCGACTATTCAACAAAACGTTCGCGAGTTTGAGGATAAATATGGTGATCTCGCTGCCAAAGCGGAATTGAAAGGGTTTACACCCAATAAAGACCTCACGGGTGTAATTACGGATAGTTCTTATGGTGCCCAGGTGAATGGCAAGTTGAAGCGTCAAGTCGTTTCAGTGGAGCTAGCGGGAAACTACGAACAGACGGCTGCCATTTTGCAAAGTATTGAGCGGCTTCAGCCTTTGCTGGTGATTCGGGAACTAACCTCAACCCTAAGCGAAAAATCAAAAACCACGACGGTTTATACCGGCACTGGAGATTTCACTCGATTATCACCTTGTCAGCCCGATCCTAAAATTACGACTAAATTTCAGCTAGAGGCATTGCTGCCATTAAGACCAGAAGAAGTGGTGCAGGCTGCTCCAGCAGCGCCTCAGCCTGCCCAGACCAAGTAACGTCCCACGCTTATTCATGATGTGAGGAGAGACCGTGAAACCGGAACAGGAATTAACTAAAGTTTTGATGAGTAGTCTGTTGAGTGGTGCCGTGATGATGGCAGCCGCCCAGCCTGCTTTTGCGATCGCCCAAGTGACTGCTGTCCAAATCACTCCCGCTGCGGGTGGAGTGACGATGGTATTACGAACCGGTGGCAGCGATCGCCCCCAGGTGTTTTCCGTCAATCGCGGTCGCACTTGGACGGCGGATTTGATTAATACGCAGATTGCCATGCCCGGAGGGCGATTTCAGCGGGCAAATCCTGCCCCTGGCATTTCGATGGTGACTGTTGCCCCGATCGATCGCACTAGCGTTCGGGTCACTGTTACGAGCAGCGGATCTGCGATCGCGGGGCAAGTGACTCGCAACCCAGGAGCGCTCCTCTTCAGCATGACCGCAGCCCCCGCCAAAACAAACCCAGCCGCAACCGGCAAGAAACCAACCACTACCGCTGCCAAACCATCGAATGCAACCCTCCGCAGCACTCAAGCAGGCAGCACTCTGCCTCCCCTACCCGCTCCATCATTCAAAGCGCCTTTGCCAACGGTTCAGCCCTTAACCGTTCCCGCGCCTCAAGCTCCCCCCTTCCCAACTCCGCTGGCACAACTACCGCCCGCCTCAGTCACTCCTCCAGGTCAATTCAACCCACCTGCAACTCTTCCCCCCGCCTCAGTCACTCCTCCAGGTCAATTCAACCCACCTGCAACTCTTCCCCGCCAGTTTCCATTCCAACCCATGCCAGGGCAATCGATCGCCCTTCCCCCATCCGCTCCAACTCCGCTACCGCGTGCAGTTCCACCCCCAGTAGGCGATATAGCTGTCTCTCAAACCAACTCTTCTGTATCTGACATCATCGAGTTGGGCAGCAATGAACGGGTGCCCCGCTTAGTGTTGAGAGATGCTTCTGCCCGTGAAGTGTTATCGCTTCTGGCTCGATCCGCCGGACTCAATTTAGCGTTCTCCATTCCGCAGGCAACGGGGCAAGCGGCACAAGCAACACCGCAACAAGCAGCCCTGGATGGTCCCAAGATTACATTGGATATTGAAAACGAACCGATTCAAAATGTTTTCAACTATGTGCTGCAAATCACTGGGTTAGAAGCGAATCGAGTGGGACGAACGATTTTTGTCGGGACTCGCCTACCTGATAATTCCCGTAATCTTTTAACTCGCACCCTTAGGATGAACCAAGTGACCGTTGCCCAGGCATCCTCGTTTTTAAGTTCCCAAGGAGCCGTAACCCAGCGATCTGTTATCCGAACCCGAATTGAAACAATCGGAACCGGTCTAAACCAACAAACTATCCGAATAGAAGAGCCTGCAATTATTGCACTTGAGGCAACCCAAGGTACAGGACCTCTGATTTTACAAGGGCTGTCGATCTTAGCTGACGATCGCCTAAACAG
>JBGSWI010000135.1:0-16476 GCA_041752515.1 Leptolyngbyaceae cyanobacterium
GTGCGACTTTCCTGAAACAACGCAAAGACTGCCCTCACCCTAGCCCTCTCCCGATTGGAGAGGGAACCGGAAATGTCCGAAAGCCCTTCTCCTTGGGGAGAAGGGTTGGGATGAGGGCAAATTAGTTGCACATCAGGTTAAGAAGGCGAGTTTTACTTATGACTAAGCACTACATTCTTAACCTAGACCCGACCGCAAAATATGAATGGGATCGATGCACCCTTCGAGACCCGATTACGGCTGAACATCCTGTCTTGGCAGAGTTAGTGGCACGAGCGGTAGGCGAACGGGCTGGCTCCTATTTAGTGGCAATCAACATTGAAGTGAAGGTGTTGGAAGAAGCCGCGATCGCCGCTAAACCGTTGGCTCCTGTGGCGGAAGTTCCAAGCCGGATAGTGCCGCACTTCGCGGAGAGGGTTGCCTGATTGGGTGAACTTTAAATGACGAGCTTTAAACGGTGAGTTTTATTGGAGGTTTTGATGAAACTGAATTTGAGCCAATATCCCAGCGCGATCGCGCAATCTGCACAAACAGTCAATGAAGTCGAACATCAGCTTGCAGAGGTGCGATTGCACCTGGCTCGACTCGAAGGAAACGCAGATAAAATTTCTGCATTTGAAGCCAACTTAAAAAACGACAACCAGCGACGGGCGCGCAGGTTTGAAATATTGCAGGCAAATCATGAATATCGCCAAGCTTGTGACGCAATCAATCGACTTAATACGGAAAAATCCCACGCTGTCGCCCGGTTGGAGCAGTTACGAAATGAGTTTAGCGTCGCAAAGTTAGAAACTAGGCTTGCGATCGCCCAAAAATTGATTGGGCTAGAGACGCGTGAGTTCGTAAGGTTGTAGCCATTGTAGTGAAACGGTAGTGATTTTTTAAGGCAGACTCTGGTTTGCAAACGATCCTTCTAAAGGCAGAAATATCGATTCTTTTTGATGGCAAAATTAGCTCTTTAGTGAGATGAGGATTGGTTTAATAACCCGCTAATATGCAAATACACTGAACAAATTAAATGGAGCAAGGTATGAAAAATTTAATTTCTAACCTATTAGCGAATATTGTTTCTAACTTAAAGAAACTTCAATTAAAGCAAGTAGCGATCGTGATGCTTGCTGGATTTTTGGTAATGTTTAGCACTGCTTGCAGTTCTAAAGTTGCAGATGCCACTAAGGCAGTCAGCGACCCCAATCCTTACGCAGGTAAAGGCGGGATGCAAAAAGAAATGTATGATGCAGTGCAGCGTCCTGCGGGCGGCATGAATAACTATAACGACGACGCTAAGTATGATTCTAATAAAACTCAAATGCAAAGAAAGAAGTATGTGGAGCGCGCCCAAGATAACTTGAAGAATCGAGTGGATTCTACTCAGGAAGCTGCGGATAACTTACTCCAGAAAAATCCTTTAGGCGACAAGGTTCAAGAAACGGCTGACAATGTGCAGAAAGGGGCTGAGAAGCTACAAGAAGATATTACGAAGGGCACTGAGCGGGGCATTAACAATATCAAGGAAAACTTAGAGCGGGCGAGCGACGCGGCTCCTCAAGCGATCGATCAAGCAGCGCAAAATGCTAAAGGTGCAGGGCAAGACTTAATCATGGGTGGCTCAAAAGCTTTGCCTAACAAAAATATGTAGTTTTCGGTGGATAGCCTGGTCGAGCCTCTCGTAATGAGAATCGCGCTCTGAAGGTACATCATCTTGTGTCGGTAATGTTCACAGCACAGTGGGGTCAGTTTCTCAGAAACCGACCCTATTTATTTAGGAGCGGTCACGTTAATATCTGTCCTAAAATACCCGATCGCGATCCATTCCGATTAAGACACTCATCAGCAAGGTTGGCAGTGAGACTGCAAAAGACTGAGCCAGTATAAGCCCGTGTTTCAAGTCTCGCCTAACAAAGCGCTACGCCTGAATAAAGCTTTTGACCAGTCACCTACTCTTAATTAATCATCTATTTATTTATTAATCATCTATTTTACGTCTCATGGATTACCCACAATTTATTAGGCAACTTCCTGAGAAATTTCATCATTACCCATTCAGCAAAGCTACAATCTCAACATAATTCTTATCTTGTAGAGGCACATATTTCATGGACGTGCTTCCTTCACTTATTGTCATTGCCACTTTAGCGATCGTGGGCTATGTTATCGGCTCGATAAAAATCATCAATCAAGGTTATGAGGGCATTGTAGAGCGACTAGGACGGTATCAGCGCACCTTAAAACCGGGCTTGAATTTTGTTGTGCCGTTTTTAGACACCGTATTAGTAGAAAGCACCCGCGAACATCTTCTAGACATTGATCCCCAATCTGTCATCACCAAAGACCAAGTAACCATTATTGTGGATGCCATTTTATCTTGGAGGATTCTAGATGTAAAAGCTGCTTACTATTCTGTTGAGAATGTTGAAGAATCGCTGAAGAGTTTGGTTCTGACCACGCTCCGTTCTGAAATTGGGCATATGGATTTACGAGAAACGATCTCTTCACGCAACAAAATTGGTCAAGTATTACTAAAAGAGTTAGATAAGCCGACCTCGACCTGGGGCGTTGAGGTGATTCGGGTAGAGGTACAAGAAATTAAATTACCCTCCACTTTGGAAAAGTCTTTAGAAAATGAGCAAGCGGCAGAAAGTGAACGCCGTGCTGCTATTTCTAAGGCAGATGGGACGGTCGATTCGATTCGCCGCATCGCCAAAGCGCTGAAAGAAGATAAAGATCAAGCCTCCGAAATTTTGAAATACCTGCTTGCTCAGCAGTATGTAGCCACAAACTACGAGCTAGGAAAAAGTAATAATTCCAAGATTATTTTTATGCATCCCAAAGAGTTAAATGAAGCGATCGGCGGCTTGATTGACAGCGAAGTGGCTGAGAACATTCAGAATCTGGGTGGTGATGGGGAAGTATAAACACAAAGACATAGACCACCTCTTAAGTCGCTGAGTGCCATAGCTGAGTGCCATAAAAGTAGCTAAGATGGCTGGCGCGATCGCCAAATGGCATCAGCAACCCGGCAAACATCCTGCATTTCGCGAATATCATGAACTCGTAGAATGTCTGCACTGTGGGCGATCGCGGCACAGCACGCCGCTGCCGTTCCCCAAACTCGCTGTTTAGGATCAGGCTGCTTTAAAATGTGCCCAATGAAGCTCTTGCGCGAAACGCCGACTAGCAAGGGACAATTGAGTGACTGAAACGCCGATAGATGGCGCAAAATTTCGATATTTTGAGTAGCGGTTTTGGCAAAGCCAATGCCCGGATCGATCGCGATTAAGTCTCGTCGAACGCCCGCCCTAGCCGCAGCTTCAACACGTTCCTGCAAAAACGCAATCAGTTCCCCGATCAAATCCTGATAATCAGTCAACTGCTGCATGGTTTGGGGTGTCCCGCGAATGTGCATCAACATAATCGGCACATTTAGTTTCGCCACGGTTGGCAGCATAGCAGGATCGTAAGTCGCCCCAGAAATATCGTTGATCATATCCGCACCTGCCGCGATCGCCGCTGATGCCACTGCCGCTCGTGTTGTATCGACTGAAATCGGCAAATCCATTTCTTGCCGTACTGCTTCCACCACCGGAATCACGCGATCGATTTCGGCTTCCAAGGAAATATCTACTGCTTGGGGGCGGGTCGATTGTCCGCCAATATCCAAAATATCGGCTCCAGCATCCCGCAGCGATCGCGCCTGCACCAGCGCCTTTTCCACCGTATCGAACTCTCCTCCATCGCTAAAGCTATCAGGAGTGATGTTCAAAACGCCCATGATGTAGGTGCGATCGCCCCAAGAAAACAAAGAGTTGCGAATTTTCCAAGAGTTAGTAGGCATCTTGAGAGACAATTTTTTTCATACCCAGGTGAGTCTTCTGTTATTGCACAGTCCCATTGTAAAAGAGGGTTGCCCTGTTGCCCATGAATGCTCAACTCACCGGACAGAGTCGCCTCATTCTCTTCTCGCAACCTTTCCTAGAAATCCGGCTAATCTATCGTCCAAATAGCTGCTGAAACCAGCTAGAGCGGCGCTTTTGCACCTTTTTGGGTTGAGGTTGTGCAATCGGGCGGGGTGTTTGCACAGAAGGCATAGACTGGACAACGACAGGCGACGCAACCGTTCCCATCGAATTATTGAAACTAGGATTGACAAAAATAGGGTTAGTAGGGCTAGGGCTACTGGCAACGGGACGGGTGAATACTGGGCGCGCCGCGATCGCCGCCGCATTTAAGCTGGCGATCGATTGATTGTTCGTTAAGTAAACGTGTCCTACGGATGTGCCTTGATAGGAGCGCTCGGTGATTCGCCAGCCCGGCTCAAAGTAAAATTTGGCAAAACCAGAGGTGTAACCCCGTGTTCTGGCAATGAGGAGTTCTGGCAATGAGCGATCAATATTGGGTGCCGCGATCAGGTGTAAATCTCCATCGCGCTTGACAACCCGGAAGCTATAGCGCCAGTTTAGGTCTTCGCCGCCCACCCGCACCGAGTAGCCATTGCTGTCGGTGCTGCGTCCACAAATATTGGTAAAATCAAACTCTACTAGCAGTGGGTTGATCACCGTGGGGCTGGTGCCGCTTTCACTCCAACACGAGCGAACATTGCTAAGCTGTTTTATGATCAGAAGCTGATGGGCGTTTCCGCCATAGGGAGAGGCAACGGCAACAAAACGGCTTGGGTCGATTTCTTGTTGACCAAACATAGACTGGGCGATCGCGGGAGTCGTCTGACCCAAAGCAGCCAGCGCAAGCGTAGCCAACGTAGCCAAACGCAGGTTCAATGAAGTGTGCATAATATCAAGTTAGAGTTAGAGAGTGGTGGATTGCTTCGACATATCCAAACTATTGCCCAACGCGCACCCCATATCCGGATGAATTTTCCTTTTTGGAATGCTTTTTGTTTGGAAAATGCTTGCTCACCCTTTTTGACGGATTGACACCGTAAATGTTTCCCGATCGCACCGACCTACAGGAGTCAGCACTATGAATATTTTTGGAATTGGCTTGCCAGAAATGGCACTGATTTTTACCTTAGCGCTGCTCGTTTTTGGACCCAAAAAACTACCCGAAATTGGTCGCAGTTTGGGTAAAACCATTCGCGGCTTTCAAGAGGCTTCCAAAGAGTTTGAAAGTGAGTTCAAACGGGAAGCGGAGCAAATTGAGCGCATTGTGAAAGAACCCATGCAGGCAACTTTAGAAGAACCCGATCCGCCAGCCCTAGCTGCTGCACCTGAAGCCCTAGAAGCAGGGTTGTCTAACGTACAATCTGAGCCTGTGGAATCTGAACCGGTGGAACATGAATCGGTGGAATCTAAGCCTGTGGAATCTGAACCTGTGGAATCTGAACCGGTGGCTGCTAGCCCAAAGCCCGCAGCAGAATCCTTGGGCTGATCAGCAATGACTGATATAACCCCATCGCCTCAAGTGATTCCTCAAGTGATTGTGGGATTAGGTAACCCTGGTGCTAAGTACGATCGCACCCGCCACAACATCGGGTTTGAAGTGGTAGATTTGCTGGCGAAGTGGTGGCAAATCAGCTTGTCGGAGCAAAAAAAGTATCAAGGTTTGTTTGGGGAAGGAATGGGAGCAAACAATGCTAAAGTGCGGTTGTTGAAGCCCCAAACCTATATGAATAACTCTGGGCAATCCATCCGCGCCGTGCTGGATTGGTACAAACTATCGCCTGAATCAGTACTGATCATCTACGACGATATGGATCTGCCCGTGGGCAAATTGCGAATGCGCTTGTCTGGCTCTGCGGGTGGGCACAACGGCATGAAATCCGCGATCGCCCACTTAGGCACCCAAAACTTTCCCCGCTTGCGTTTGGGGATTGGCAGCGCCAAAAATGCAAACATTGACAAAGATACGATTTCTCACGTGTTAGGTAAATTTGCCCCCAGTGAAGCCGCGATCGTCACCGAGGTGATCAAACTCTCCGCCGAAATGGTGGAATACAGCCTCAAGCAAGGCGTGGAAAAGGCAATGAGTCTCTACAACAATCGCACGGCGGGAGAGTAGAGGGATGATGAGATTCGGGAGTACGGGGTTCAGAGTGATTTTAGAACTCCGAACCCCGTACTCCTTATCGGGTTGCTGTCGCTAAATCAGAGGATACTGTGCAGTGGGCAGGGAGGGATTGGCGTAGGCGATCGCCATAAAGTGCCAACGCATTGCCAGCTAAGAGGCGGCTGAGGTAGTCGCGATCGTAGTCGCCTTGGGTAGCGGCATCGCGAACGCAGTTTTGCAATACGCCGTCCCAATGTCCATAATCTCCAGAGAAGCAGGCTACTCGCTTACCCACGTCGCCCATTGCTTGCGGCAGATAGGTGGGAGCCGGATCATCCGACTCGAAGGAAACGAAAATTTGACCCCGCTCAAAATATTCCAACGGATCGCGATCGCGCAAATCAGCGTGTTCGTAAAGGCTGGCATCATCAATTTTGGCAGGATCGCGTTCGGCTGACCACATCAGGTCGAACAGGGTTTTCACCTGGTTAAGCACCTTAGCGCTGTTGCGATCGCTGCGTTCTTGCATCATCAGGCGGGTCATCTCCAGCATGGAAGGGCGATAGGGATTTTTGGGGTCAAAGTCTCGCACCCGCTTTTCCCAGTGTTCGTGCATGGCGTGGGAAAGGTCGGGCAGCCAGCCACAGCCCCCTTCCAAAAAGCCCACCCGCAGCGTCGGAAACTGCTCAAACGCGCCATCAAAAACCATGCGAGTCATGGCGTGTTGCTGCTGGTTGCGCTGCACAAAAATGTGAGTCAGCACGAAGGTTTCCATGTGATCCGCAATGCCGCCCATCATCAGCGAACCGGGTGCGCCGTGAATGCCGAGGGAAACGTCCAAATCCACAGCGGCTTGCAGAATTGGGCGGAAATCGGCATGGCTGATTGCCTTGCAGGTGCGAATTTCGGGGAAGGCTTCTGGAGCGCGAGGATGGGGCACCGGAACGTTGGGCGGCACTGCAACCCCAACCATGCCCAGTTCTTCGACGCAGCGACGCATTTCTTTAACGGCTTCATTCACATCTTGCAACGGCAATACACCAATGGGTTTGAGCCGATCGCCATAGCCACGACAATCTTCTGCCATGTAGGTGTTGTAAGCCTTGCAGAAAGCGATCGCCAAATCAGTATCGAGCAGGCTAGAGAAAATTAGATTCAAGGTGCCATAAATTACATGGATATCTACGCCTTCTCGATCCATATGCTCAATTCGGACAGGGTTGAACATCGCTCCTAGTGTGGTTTCAGGATGCAACGTGCGAAAACCTCCTTTGCCTAATCCGCTGGGCTGAGGAAACAACTGCGCCAAATCGTTTTGCCCCGTTTTCGGGTTGAAATCCATAATTTTGATGCGCTGATCGCCCAAGCTATCGATAATCAACCCCATGCGATCGCGATACTGCGGCTCCAAATAATCCAGCATCACCAACGGATTTTCAATCTTGTGAGCATCCGCATCAATAACCAATAAACCGTCGTACATAAAGCTCCTTAAAAAGCAAACAACTTAAAAAATAGTTTTGAGTTCTAAGTTTTTAATTCAAAACTCAAAATTTAGAACTTAAAACTTAAAACTCTTCCCCTCTCGCTTTTCTCCATGCCAAAATCTGGCGTAATCCAAACCCGTTTTCAAATGACCAAGACAGGGATGCCAAGATGGTGATTCCGGGATATTTGACAAATGCAGGCTCGTTTTTCTCAAAAAAAGTATGACCACCCAAGGCGAAGACCTGAGTGAACACGAGGCATATCAAAGTCATCCGCCAATCGATGAACAGGAAAATGATGGCAGCGATCGCCAGCAAATTGGTCAGATGGTGGAGAGCTTGATTAATCGGATTTTGGTGACTTGCGATGAAGTGTGCTTTTGCTTCGTTAAAATAACTCACGGTCTATGCAATGCCTCCATTTCACCCAACAGTTTTGAGAAAGAATGTTGGCACAATAGCACAGGCTTTTTGGAGCCGTGTTGAAGCTAGGGAAAATCTTTGGAATTAGAATTTATGCGGCAGAGTCTCTTACCACCACTTCAGTTCTAGATAGCTGTCTCTGACTTGGGTTTGCTCTTCATCGGTGAGCCATTCCACTGCTTTATAGGTGCCAAAGACGTGATCCCACCAGTCTACGCCCAAGCCAAAATTGTGGTGCCACATATTGTATTTGTGGTGGACATAATGAACGGGCATTTTCATCCAAAAGCATTTGGTGGGGTTTTCGTGCTGAAGTTGATGAGCATAGGAGGAAAAAGCGGCATACACTACCGCGCCCAGGCTCCAGCCAATGCCAGCAGGCAGCGACACAAAGAACATCGGCACTAATAAAATGATCGTGCCTTTGATGTAGTCCAAAAATTCCCAAACAACGCCCTGCGCTTCATTGCGGCGATGATGATCTCGATGGCGCTCTCCTAGACGAAGGGGTTTGTGCATTAATCGATGCACCCAATATTCCACCAGACTGGCAAGCACAAATGCGATCGCAAAGCAGCCGATTCCAAGCCACACTGGAAGAAATTCAATCATGCCTATCCATTCCTCGCACGTTCACTTATTCAAAGTATAGGACGGGGCGAGAGGAATGAAAGGTGAAAGGCAAGAGGCGAGAGGGAATTAAAAACTCAAAACTCAAAACTCAAAACTTCTTAATCCAAACTCAGAACTTCTTAATCCAAACTCTTATTGCGAACTTTGAGGTGCGGCGGGACTGGGTTGAGGAGAGGGCTGAGGACGTTGCAACACCGCGATCGCCATCAACCAGCCGATCACCACTCCCAACCCGCCAAAGCGCACAATTTGCCAAAATGGTTTTTCCCAACTGAACAAACGGCTTTCTAGCTTCACTTCTAAGTCATCCAGGCTATCTTGAATCTGCTGAAGTTCGGCTTTGAGTTCCGGTGAGGCAGTGCGCTCAAGTTGGCGTTTAACTTGCTCTTGCCGCTGTTGCAGTGTGGTTTGTGTGGTTTGAGCTTGCTGCACCTGGCTATGGCGATCTTTGAGTTCCTGAAGCGATCGCTCCAACTCTATAAGCTCCTGCTCAAAATTCGGTTCGTCGATGCTAGGTTGAGACATAGTACAGTGAAATTTATCAGCCTCTTTTAAGGATACTGCTCATGACGATAGTGAATAGTGTTGCCTCCGCTTCGGAGTTAGATGAACCCCGGCA
Source organism: Leptolyngbyaceae cyanobacterium (assembly GCA_041752515.1). Lineage (GTDB taxonomy): Bacteria > Cyanobacteriota > Cyanobacteriia > Leptolyngbyales > Leptolyngbyaceae > ULC077BIN1. The sequence continues at coordinate 9,166 of JBGSWI010000135.1, forward strand.
AGAGTCACCAACGCTCCCAGATTTGAGTGCCGCAGAGTTGGCGCAGGCGTTGATGGCAAAATTGACGATTACGGATAAAGAGTGGCATCGGCTTAAGACAAACCGAAACGCCAGAGCTTCTGAGCAAGCGATCGCGGCGTTGGTCTTTTTACTCAAAAATCAACCTGAAGAAGCGCTCCCCCGCCTGCAACAAGCGGTTAAGTGGTTGGATCGATCCATTTCTGCGCCGCCCTGCGAAACCCACGGCAAATAGGCTGAGATTGGTCATTAGCACCCCGAGATCGCGGAGGGTACGTTTCGGCTGCGCTCAACGCACTCTTAAAAAAGCTGGAATAGCTTACTTTTCTTTTTTCAGAGCCAAAGACATATCCACTTGTCCAGTGCTGGAGTCAGCCTGAGTAGATGTGATGCCGATACCGCGAATCGAATTGAGCAGCGCGATCGCGTCGGCAGGAAGCGCTCTTTGGGACATGGCACCCATGCGAGTTAACGCGGTTAGGGTTTTGTCCATATCCACGTAGACATAGCCCAAGTTTGGCTTGGGTAGGTTGCCGGTCACTTCTTTGAAGGTGTCGCTAGAATCCAGCGTTGGCGCAGGATTGGTTGCCATGGTTTCCGCTAAGGGACCACCGAGGGCAATAAATACAGAGCTATCGTCTAACCAGCCATGCCCCAAAACGGCACCCATAGGACTGTTCCATTCAGTAATTTTTTTACCTTGCAGATCTCGCTGCTGAACCAGAACGGCGTTGCCCTTTGCCAAATTATCGAGCTTGCTGAGAGCGGTTTCGGCAGCTTTGCGATCGCGGGTATTGAACACCATCACCCCACCAAACCCCACTTGAGACAAAATGCCGCGATCGGACGGAATCAACGCCATGCCAAACTCGCCATCCATCCAGCCAAAAATATCTTTATCCAGATCGAAATCTGCCGATTTGAATGCTTGGCGGGCTTGGGCGATCGCCTGCTCTCCTTCGGGATAGGATTTAGCTTGTTGAGTTGCCTGGTTCCAGTAGCTGCTCAGGTTTGCGCCGCTAATTAATGCCAGTGTGTTGGCAGGCAGTTGAGCAATAACTTTACCCGGAGCGGGTTTGTAGTCCCATTTGGGCGCTTGGGGATCGATCGCGGCTACCGCTTTGATTCGCATTCCCCCCTCATCCGTCCCCACTCCAGCAACCACCGACTTGACTCGCTTAAGCGGTTCCAATGGGGTAGCGGGAAGCGAAGTCATTGGATTGTTACCCGTTGTCAATGCCTGAACAGCAGCGGCATAATCCACCAGATACACTTGAGCGATCGCGTTCTGCACATCCACACCCTTTGTCAGCAAGCTTTCTGCCCCAGGCTTAGAGGCAAAAGAAGGTTGCCCTTTTGTGGTGTTGATCGCTTCTTCTAGCCCTTTGCGATCGCTGGCAATCACCAAATAGTCTTTGACGACTGCCGTAAAAACAGAGTTTTCTGCGCTGGCAATGATCGTGCTGCCTTGATAATCGCTTTCCGTCGCCTTGCTGCCGCCCCGACTTGCCAACTTCATGGCGAAGTTGATGGCGCTAATTTTGTCTTTAATGCTGATGACCACTAGAACGCTTGGCTTCTGAGTTGTGCCTGGGTTGGGCAATAACGCCACCATTGTGTTACCCACCCAAGGTTTTAAGTCTTTCTCAATATCAATGTTGCTTTGGGCTAAAAGTTGCTGCTGCAAGGTGTTCCATTTCTGGGTAATCACTGCTTTTGCGTCTGGCGTGCCAAACTGCTGGAGTTTTGCCCAGGCTTGTTGATCTGCGGAAATAAAAGCAGCCATGTAGGCATCGTCGGGCACAATTTGGGCGATCGCCACTGGAGTCATCACATCCGTTGGCGTGTTCTTGAAATGCATATATGCGGCGGTTCCGCCTGCTGCGATGGCGATCGCACCCATTGCAGGAGCCAAAAATTTCGTTGCAGACATTCAATTTTCCTCAAGAACTTTAATGAGCAGATCGGCTGAAACTGTTTGGTTTAGCACCCAAAGCGGCAGCAATTTTGAATTTACTTCTAGCATTCCCGCTTTTAGTCAAAACACACTTCTAAAGGTAGATTCCGGAGGTGAGAGAGCAGCCATCTTGATACACTAACGAAGTAGTTTTCAACTAGGCGGTGCCCCTTGCTAGACGAACAAGCAAAAAAGACAATGCTCCGCAAAATCCCCCACGGGCTTTACGTCTGTGGCGTGAAAGAGGGCGATGAAGTTAATGGCTATACTGCAAGCTGGGTAATGCAAGCCTCTTTTACGCCGCCCCTTGTGGTCAACTGCGTGAAGCAAGATTCCAAATCTCACGCCATGCTCAAAGCCAGCGGCGTTTTTGCCCTCAGCATTTTAGGAACCGAACAAAAAGACTTGGCACAAGCTTTCTTCAAACCGCAGCGACGGGTTGGCAACAAGTTTGAGGATGTGGAGTTTTATTTGGGTGAAACGGGCTGCCCGATTATTACTGATTCTTTGGGCTATGTAGAATGTCGAGTGGTTGGCTCTGTTGAACAAGGCGATCACACGGTTTTTGTGGGAGAAGTGATCGCGGCGGGCGTTCATCGGGAAGGCGAACCGCTGCTGTTGGAAAGTACGGGTTGGCAATATGGCGGATGAGGGAAAAGTTTTGAGTTCTCAATTTTGTTCGCATAGCGTTTCCATAGGAAATATTTTGAGTTGTACATTCAAAACTTAAAACTCAAAACTTGAAACTCTGACTGTTGCCTCTATCCTTATTGGCTTAACCAGGCGATCGCGGCTCGAATCCACTCTTCCGCGTCGTCTCGCTTGGAAAGGGTGGTGCTAGAGCCGACGGCTTGGAGTGCCTGAGAGATTTCGCTGTTGGTGTAGCCCAAGGCTAACAAGGTCATTTCTACGTCTTCTTGAAGGGCGATCGCGGGACCTGCCGCAGGAGCGGTGAGGATGCCTGCTTGCTGTCGCCACTCGGCTAGCTTGGTTCGCAATTCCAAGGAAATTCGTTCGGCTGTTTTGCCGCCCACTCCCGGCGTTTTTGAGAGGGCGCGAGTGTTGCCAGAGACGATCGCCTGCACCAAGTCTTGCAAGCCGAGGGTATCCAACAGCGCCACGGCAAGCTGAGGACCAATGCCACTGACGCTGACCAGTTGGCGAAACAAATCCCGCTCGGCGGCGGCTCCAAACCCGAACAGAGTCACCACTTCTTCGCGAATTTGCAGATGGGTAAACACCTGCATGGTTTCGCCAACTGTGGGCAACTGCATGACCAAGCGCGGCACAATTTGCACGTCATAGCCGACCTGATTGACTTCTAGGGTGAGAATCACGCGATTTCCAGCCTTTTGAATGCTGGCAACAGTGCCTTTGAGGTAGCCGATCATGGTGTGGGTGGAATGTCAATGCCGCGCGATCGTAGCTGTTGCAACAACTCGGCGCGTAACTGCCGCTCTTGTGCCAGTTGGCGCTCTGCCTCTTCTGCCCGCTGCTCTGCTTCAGACCGGGCAACAGTTTCAGCTTGCAGGGCTTGGGCGAGTTCTTCGGGCAATAACAGCTTTTCACCCGTATCCAGCCGATAAAACCCGATCAGTTTGCCTTCAATTTTCAATTGCAGATTGAGCGCTCTACTTTGGAAATCGTCAATGGGGCTATAGCGCCGGATGGCTTCGGGTTGCAGCGCATCATCAATGAACCGATAGCCCACGAGTTGTCCGGCAATCCATTCACCTTTGGGGTCAAACAGCCAGTATTCTTCAACTTCAAGCTGTTCATACAGGGTTTTCTTATACTCAAAATCTTCGTGCCGGGTGCTTTTGGAGGTGATTTCAAAAATCACTTTGGGCACTTGCCCTTCTTCCCAGATTTTATAGTTATCCCGTCCACCCGGTTCCACCCCAAAAATGACCATAACATCGGGGGCAATTCGCAGTTTTGAGTTGCCCTCGGCATAATACAAAAACTGGTTTGCTAGTACTGTGGCTGGTTGTCCTTGCAGAAATTGCCGCAAGACTTCCAAAATCATCACAATCGCGTAGAAGTGGTCGTAGGTTTCAGCCACAGGCTTTCCATCGGAGCTTGGATAGTGAACGGAGTTGGGAGATGGGGAGACAGGGGCGATCGCGCTCATACACGCTGGATGAAGGGACAGGTATTCCAAAATTAGCACATCGGTTAACGGCTGCTGATCATTTGATCCGCGTTGCCATCGTTTCACATTTTTATGGCAGAAAGCCAAAATGGTGCAATCCTTCCAAAATTCCGCCTGCACAGGTTTTTTCTGCCAGGTAACGGTTTGCATTGGGGTTGGTATGGTGCCAGGTGAGCAGTTCTGGCATGGCGTTGCCTACAATGATGCCGCGCTCAGGGCGATCGCAAAACATTGACAAATCATTCCCCGAATCGCCACAGGCAACGGTGCGATCGGGTGCGATGTCTAACTGTTTTCGCAAAAAAGTCATGGCTTTGCCCTTATTCGCTCGACGGGGTAAAATATCTAAATCTTTGCTGCCGCTGTAAACCAGTTGGGCATCCACGCCTTGAGCGTCTAGTAATGCTTGGAGCTTGGGTAAGAGTTCCACGGCGATCGCTTGAGCCAGAAAATAGCTGATCTTAAACGGGCGCTGCTCGGAGGTGGGCTGAGGAGTCAGGTTAAACTGATCGGCGATCGCGACTACTCGATCTCGGTTCCAATCAACAGACAGCACTTTTGCCCAACTAGGATCAGGGGAATCGCGGTTTTCCAGATAAATCTCCGTGCCGACCGACACAATCAACACATCGGGGTCAAGCATCGACTTTTCAGCTTTAAGTTGGCGGTAGCTCGTCAGCGATCGCCCGGTGGAATAAACAATAGTTGTGCCATGCTGCCGACGATGCTCGTCAAGCTGATTGTTAAGCTCTGCCATGGCAGGGTCATCGCCCACCAGCGTATGATCCAAATCGGTCACCAACAAAAATGCCGCCACAGTAATGCCTTTGTTATCTCGATTTCAACTCTTTTTATCATGTCTTGCTCAAAATCTGGATTATGACTTAGCCCGGAGCCGATGATGCCGGAAAATAAGAATTTTGTCAGCGAGTCAAGTTAGCATTTGTTGACCCCGTTATTTCGCTGGAAAGGCACCCAAAAGTGTATGGTTGGCGAGAAATCAGCTATTTCTTTGGGTTGAGGCATCATCTGACGGCGGCTGAATCAAGTCAATTGCCCCGGTAGAACGATGATAGAAAGCAAGAAGTATCTGAGAATGATAACTGGCTGGTTAATTGCGGGGTGGATGCGCCTCCTATGCTATGAAATTGTGGCGATCGAAATTGACTTCTTGGCTTCCTCAGTTAAACTATCAGATTTGGATTTTGGCGATCGGGCGGCTGCTTTCGCAAATGGGGTCAGGCTTTACGCTGTTTTATGCGCCCATTTTCTTTGTCAATCAGGTGGGGCTATCCGCAACTTTGGTGGGGTTGGGTTTAGGCAGTCAATCGATTTCGGGGGTGATTGGGCGCTTTTTGGGTGGGTCGCTCTCCGATGGGCAGTTTGGGCGCAAACGCACGGTGCTGTTGTCGGCGGTGATGTCGGCGATCGCGGCATTTGTCATGGCGTTTGCCACGAATTTTCCCGTTTTTGTGGTAGCCAACTTATTGATGGGGTTTGGCACGGGGCTGTTTTGGCCCTCGGCGGAAGCACTCGTCGCCGATTTATCTGATCCTAAGGATCGCAACGAGGCTTTTGCGCTCAACCGATTATGCGACAGTTTGGGATTAGGCATTGGGGTTGTGCTAGGCGGACTGGTGATCAGCACTACAGGAGCCTATCGATCGCTGTTTATCATTGATGGCATTTCCTTTTTATTACTGTTTGCAGTCGTGCTGTGGGCAATTCGAGAAACCTTTCAAACCACAGGCGAACATCAAGGCTTACAAGGATGGAAACTGGCACTGCGCGATCGCACCTTACTGATTTATTGCGTGGTGAATGTGTTGTTCACCACCTACATCGTGCAAATCAGCAGCACATTGCCGCTTTATTTCACCAATTTTGTATCCGGCACGCCGAATGAAAAGGGATTTACGCCTGTAGTCATTAGCGCCCTTTTTACTTGGCACCTCGTTGTGGCGGTGCTTTGCCAGCTTCCGGTCGCCCGATTTCTCAACCGATTTCGCCGCACTCGTGGATTAATGCTATCTGCGGTGCTGTGGGGGTTGGGCTTTGGAGGGATTTGGCTGACGGGCATCGCTTCTACCAACAGCATTATTTGGGCGGTGTTGGCGTTAGGGATTTTGTCTTTAGCGACAGTCACTTATATGCCTGCTGCGTCGTCGATTGTGGTAGACATGACCACCGAATCACTGCGGGGCGTATATTTAGCGGTGAACTCTCAGTGCTGGGCGATCGGCTATTTTATCGGTCCTCCTATGGGCGGCTGGGCGCTAGATCAAACCCCAGTGATTGCCCATACCTTTTGGCTGGCGTTGGCTGCTACCGTCGGATTGTCTATCCTAATCTTGCGGCTTCTAGAGCGACGAATGAAACTAAAGGAGGCTTTGTATTCCTACCGGGAAAGAGGCTGATAAACGCACAATCTAAGGTGCGTCATTAATCACAATTTGACAGCAATTTATTCTATTAAATACTTATGTCATGAACAGAATTTTTGCACTCATTTCAACCGCGATCGCCTTAGTTGTTCCGTTTGCTACCCCTGTCTCTGCTCAAGTTGCAGATGTTCCTAAGGCAAACGAAGCCGGAGATTTTACTACGGCAAAAGTGATGGGAAATCGGGGGTATTATCGCAATACTCACTGGCTGGTCGTTGATCCTAGTGGTGTGCTGAACTGCCGCGCCACGCCCAATGGCGAAATCACCACTCGCCTATCCAGCGGTTGGATAGTAACGGCAGCGTTTCCCGCAAATACGGCTGGAGATGCAATGGTGATGACCCAAAGTGGTTCTTGGCTGCGGGTGATTGCGACCGAGCCGCTAGGTACAGGGAAACTGCCTGCCTGTTTGGTGCGTGCCAATAGCCGCTATATTGCTCCCATTAGCGTAGATTATGTGAGGGAGGTTGCCCAAAAGACTCAGTGAAGCGCTCCGAAACTGCCACGGCATCATGAGCAGAGGGTTGTTTGGATTCCATAGCCCCCTTCCCTGCTGTTGGGCGATCGCTTCGGCTTGGCGATATTGCCCTTGAGTGGCAGCAATTCTCATTATGGAATTTCAACTGGTGTTGGGTGGGATGACTAACTCCAGTCCCTCAAGCATGAAGGTGAGTAGATGATCCCAACTCTCGAAATAGAGATACCGGGTTAAAGCCCGCAAGTCATCGAAGAAAGTC